>DATMSN010000659.1:0-3574 GCA_035565375.1 Duganella sp.
GCAGGAACGCGTCGGCAAGATGCTCAAGCAGCCGCGCCAGGCCAAGCTGCTGACCGTCTGTACCTTCCACTCCCTCGGCGTCCGCATCCTGCGCCAGGAATGTAACCATCTGGGGCTGAAAGACCGTTTTTCAATCATGGACAGCGACGATTGCTATTCGCTGGTCCAGGACCTGGCCATCACCACCGACAAAAACCTGATCCGCAGCATCCAGAACGACATTTCGCTGTGGAAGAACGGCCTGGTAACTCCGGAAGAAGCCTTGAAGCAGGCCCAGACCGAAGAGGAAGCGCAGTCGGCGCGCATCTACGGCAGCTATATCGCCACCCTGGCCGCCTACCAGGCGGTGGACTTCGATGACCTGATCCGCCTGCCGGTGGAGCTGTTCCGCAACCACGACACGGTGCGCGACAAATGGCAGCGCCGCCTGCGCTACCTGATGATCGACGAGTACCAGGACACCAACACCTGCCAGTACGAGCTGGTCAAGCTGATGGTCACCGGCGTGGGCAAGAAGCCGATGTTCACCGCCGTCGGCGACGACGACCAGGCGATCTACGCCTGGCGCGGCGCCTCGGTGGAAAACCTGAAAACCCTGCAGACCGACTTCCCCGACCTGCAGGTGATCAAGCTCGAGCAGAATTACCGCTCCACCACCCGCATCCTGCAGGCGGCCAACGCGGTGATCGGCAACAATCCCAAGCTGTTCGAGAAGTCGCTGTGGTCCGAGCACGGCCTGGGCGAGCCGATCAACGTGCTCGGCATGGCCAACGACGACCAGGAGGCCGAGCAGGTGGCCATCATGATCTCGGCCGACCATTTCCAGCGCAAGAACAAGTGGTCCGACTACGCCATCCTGTACCGTGGCAACCACCAGGCCCGCATCATCGAGCAGAGCCTGCGCAAGGAACGCATCCCGTACACGATTTCCGGCGGCCAGAGCTTCTTCGACAAGGCCGAGATCAAGGACATCATCAGCTATCTGCGGCTGCTGGCCAACACCGACGACGACCCGGCCTTCATCCGCGCCGTCACCACGCCGCGGCGCGGGGTCGGCCAGTCGACCATGGAAACCCTGGGCACCTTCTCCGGCCAGTGGCAATGCTCGCTGTTCGAGGCGGTGTTCAAGGGCGGCATCGAGGCCTTGCTCACCGATCGTCAGCTGGGGCCGCTGCGCGACTTTTGCAATTTCATCAACAACCTCGAGTCGCGCGCCAGCCGTCCGGGGCCCAGCGGCAGCGGCGACAACGCCGCCCAGGTGCTCGACGACCTGCTCGAGGCGATCAACTACGAGTCCTATCTGTACGACATGTTCGACGAGCGCGCCGCGCAGGGCAAATGGCAGAACGTGATGGAGTTCACCAACTGGCTCAAGGAGCGCGGCCGCGGCGGCAAGGACCGCGACGGCGACGAGAAGAACGTGCTGGAGCTGACCCAGATGGTGGCGCTGATGTCGATGCTCGAGGGCCAGGACGAGGACCCGGACGCGGTGCGCATGTCGACCTTGCACGCGTCCAAGGGGCTGGAGTATCCGCACGTGTTCCTGGTCGGCGTCGAGGAGGGCATCCTGCCGCACAAGGGCGACCCGGACGCGCCGGCCGAGACCATCGCCGCCCGCGTGCAGGAGGAGCGGCGCCTGATGTACGTCGGCATCACGCGCGCGCAGCGCACCTTGCAGATCACCTGGTGCAAGAAGCGCAAGCGCGCCGGCGAGCAGGTCCATTGCGACCCGTCGCGTTTCATCAAGGAAATGGAGCTCGACGTCGGCACGGCCGCGCCGGTCGAGTCCGAAATCATCACGCCGAAAGAGCGGCTGGCAAGGATGAAGGAACTTTTAGCCACACCGAAGCCGGAAACGAAGCCGTAGGCGCGCGATCGACGTGCGTTGTCGACAAGCAATGTGCTAGCATCGGGTGACCGACCGCTTTGGTCCATTTGTTTTCCGGAGGTGACATCTTGCGTACCCGACTTATCGCTGCATTGTTGCTCTGCTGCTCGCTGCTGCCCGCCGCCCAGGCCGCTGAATTCGCCACCAAGCCGGAGGCCGAGGCGATGGTCGCCAAGGCCCTGAAATACTGGAAGGCCAACGGCAACGACAAAACCTACGCCGAGATCGGCAAGAAGGACGGCCAGTTCGTCGACCGCGACCTGTACGTGGTGATCTACGGCCTCGACGGCACGGTGCGCGCGCACGGCGCCAATCCCAAGATGATCGGCAAGAACCTGATGGAGATCCGCGACATCGACGGCAAGTTCTTCATCAAGGAACGGATCGAGCTGGCGAAGAAGAAAAAGCCGTTCTGGCAGGATTACAAGTTCACCAACCCGACCAACGGCAAGATCGAGCCCAAGAGCATGTACTGCGTGCCGGAAGACGACATGGTGCTGTGCGGCGGCGTCTACCTGAAATAGGCGCCGGGGCGGTTAGAATGCATGCTTTCCAGCAGGGAGTATGCCGTGGGCACCACCGAAGACCGCTTCATCGATATTGAAATCAAACTGGCGCACCAGGAACACATCGTCGAGTCGCTGAACCAGCGCGTCTACGAACAGCAACAGCAGATCGACAAGCTCGAGCAGATGTGCGCCGCGCTGGTCCAGCACGTGCGCGACCAGGCCTCCGGCAACAGCGGCGGCGCGCCCGCGCACGAGCCGCCGCCGCATTACTGATTACGCCAGCACCGCGCGCAAGGCCTCGACGGCGATCGCGTGGTCCTCCGCCTGGCGCAGGCCCGACACCGTCAGCGTGCCGATCATGCCGACGTTCCTGATCGTGATCGGGAAGGCGCCGCCGTGGGCCGCGTAGTCGGCCGGGTCGAGATACTTGATTTCGTCGAACGCCACGCCGCGGTGCTTGTGGTCGATGCCGATGAAGAACGAGCAGCGGCCGAAACGGTTCACCACATTGTTCTTGCGGCGGATCCAGTCGGCCTGGTCGGCCGACGCGCCCTGCATCGCGTGGTGGAACAGCACCTGGCCGTTGACGGTGATGTTGACGGTGACGCTCTTCTGCCTGTCCTTGGCCAGCTCGACCACCTTCAGGCCCAGCGCCAGCGCGGTGTCGCCGCCGAACGCGGTGAATTGCAGTTCCTTCTCCTGCCGGGTCAGCGTCTCGAGCAAGTCCGCGAAATTTTCCATCGATAATCCTTTCGTGTGTGGGCGTAGCCAGCAGTGTAGCCGAGCCCGCCTTGGCGCGCGCTGCCTCCCGCGCGCGGCGGACAATTGCATTCACGGCCATAAAGTTGTCAATTGGCACGGATGGTTGTGCGTTATACTATGACCCCGTGGGCCGCATACCGCCACGCTCTCCGCCCGGTTTTCATGCACATCGACGTCTCCTCCCTGCTCATCGCGATGACGCTCAACATGTTGACGATGGCGCTCGCGTTGCCGTATTTCATGGGGCAGGTCGACCGCCCGGCGCGGCGGGCGCAGGCCGGGGTCGTGCTGCAGACGGCCGGCTGGGTGCTGTTGTTGCTGTCGAGCGTGTGCGCGCCGGGCGGCTGGCTGGACCGTTTGCTGTCGACCTTGTCGATGGGCTGCATCGCCGGCGGCATGGCGTTCAACGCGGTCG
>DATMSN010000660.1:0-8841 GCA_035565375.1 Duganella sp.
CTCGACATGGAGGCGGCGCAGCCGGTGTTCAGCGCGCTGGGCAGCGAACGGGGCCAGCTGATGCCGCCGCTGGACGACGCGCTGGGGCGCTATCTGGCGGCGCTGGACGGGGGGCTTGGCGAATTTAAACAGGACTGCTACAATAGCGCGCCTTGGCCTGGTAGCTCAGTTGGTAGAGCAGAGGATTGAAAATCCTTGTGTCGGTGGTTCGATTCCGCCCCGGGCCACCAAGAACATCATTCACGCAACGCCCACTCATGCAAGTGGGCGTTGTCGTTTTTGGGGTTCGCAGTCCTCGTGTCCGGTCCATTTCCGGTTCAGAAAACGCGTGGCTGTTGAGCGCGTCGTCTGCACAGATTGTTCAGCGCTTCCTTAGAGATTTTCTTCAATAACGACATGGTTAGCGTCGACCAAAGCGACGCGAGAATTCCATGCCTGATAGCGCCGATGTCGGTCAAGGCGCCGGACCAGGACGCGTCGATCATGGCCATGGTACGCCGATGGACCATGTATCACGGCGCAACGCGTGTTCCGGAAAGCAGCGTTTTCAGCGCGTCAAGCGGGCGGGTGTTGAGCACATCCTTTTTTTCAAGCCAGCCGCGCCTGGCCTGACCGATGCCGAAGCGCAGGTGGTCAAAGTCGAATGTGCTGTGCGCGTCGGAATTAATGCTGATCAGCACGCCTTCCTGTTTCGCCGCCATGCAGTTGACATCAGTGATATCGAGCCGATCAGGCTGCGCGTTCAACTCCAGGAAACAACCGCGTTGCTTCGCGTGGCGGATGATGCGCAGCATGTCGACGTCATACGGCTCCCGCTCGAGAATCAGTCGTCCGGAAGGATGCGCCAGCAGCGCAAGGCACGGATGGTCCATCGCGCGCAGGATACGTTCCGTCTGCCGCTCCCGGCTCAGATCGAACTTGCTGTGCACCGCGGCAACGACCACGTCCAGCCGCCGCAGGAGCGCGTCCGGCAGGTCGAGGCTGCCGTCCTCGTTGATATCGACCTCGATCCCCTTCAGCAGCGTCAGGCTCGCCAGTTCATGGTTCAATTGGTCGATTTCATCGATCTGCCTTGACACCCCTTCGCTGTCCTGTCCATGCGCGAGCCGCAGACGCTGCGAGTGATCGGTAATGGCGAGATAGGAAAACCCCCGGCGCTGAGCCTCCATCGCCATTTCACGCAGCGTGTTCCTGCCGTCCGAGGCAGTGGTATGCGCGTGCAGGTCCCCTTTCAGGTCGGCCTGGCTCACCAGTTTGGGCAAGCGTCCCGCCTGCGCCGCTTCGATCTCACCGCGGTTCTCGCGCAGTTCCGGTTCGATATACGGCAATCCGATCGCCTCGAATATGGATGGCTCGGACTCTCCCGCGATGCGCCGCTCGGCGGAAAAAAGACCGTACTCGTTGAGTTTCCAGTCCCGCGCCTGCGCTATCTTGCGCACCGCGATGTTATGCGCCTTGGAACCGGTGAAGTAATGCAACGCGGCGCCAAAGCTGACGTCCGCCACCACCCGCATATCCACCTGCATGCCCTGGCGCAGCACGACACTGGACCGCGTTGAACCTTGTGACAGGACTCGATCGACCCCGCCGAACGTGGCGAAGGCCCGCAGCAACCTGGTCGGACTGGGCGAACTTGCCACGATATCGAGGTCGCCGACCGTATCGAGCCTGCGGCGAAAGCTTCCGGCGATCTCGATCCTGCCGACCTCTTTGCTTGCCTTGAGATACGCGACGAGCGACTCGCCCAGCTGCAAGGCAATGTCGATCCTGAATCGTTCGCTCTTCGACAGCTGTGCCTGAACGGCATCCAAAATGCGCTGCTCGGCACGCTTGCCGAATCTGGGGATCGTGCTGATCTGCCCGCTGCGGGCGGCGTCCGCGAGCTGCTGCAGCGTCTCGATATGGCGTTCCTGGTAAAGGATCTTCACCCGCTTCGGGCCGAGGCCTGGTACCGACAATAGCTTGTGCAATGAAGATGGAAGTTCGCGCCGCAGTTCCTCTTGCAACGCGCAGGTGCCGGTCGTTGCGATCTCCGCAATCTTCGCCGCCAGGTCGGCGCCAATGCCGGCCAGCTCCCTCAGATCGCGCTTTTCGTGCACCATGGCCTGAACGCTGGGGGCGAACGAATTCAACATCCGGGCGGCATTCCGATAGGCGCGAATGCGAAATGGATTGTCACCCTTGATGTCAAGCAGATCGGCAATCTCCTGAAACACGACGGCAATGTCAGCATTGTGGACGAGCACGCGCGAGCCCTCCGAAGTCCAGATCCGGCATACTAATAGCCATTGGACTGCCAAAGCCTTCAAAAGTGCCATGTTGCCAGGGGATTGTGCTTGCAACGACGCGCCCGTATATGGCTCCGTCCGACATGAAACCCCATCAAGCCATGCCAGCCGAATTGAGCGGGGGCGCCGGCGGATTGATCTAGATCATGGCAGCCGCGATTGCGCGTGATTTAATGTTTTTTTTGATGGTGTGGCACGCAATGCGGAAGCTGACAGTGGCGGTGATCGGTTTGGGCAGGCTGGGCAGCGCCTGTGCCACGGCGCTCATCGACGAAACGGAAATGACGCTTGCCGGTGTCGTGCGCCGGCCAGAATCGCTCGGCCCCATGTCCGGGAAACTAGCGCAATTTTCTGCCGTGGGACATGTGCGCGATCTCCCTGCGGTTGATATTGCGCTCGTTTGCGTCCCCGCAGGCAACGTGCTGGGCG
The DNA here is from genome assembly GCA_035565375.1 of Duganella sp. Classification (GTDB taxonomy): domain Bacteria; phylum Pseudomonadota; class Gammaproteobacteria; order Burkholderiales; family Burkholderiaceae_D; genus Rugamonas. The sequence continues at coordinate 2,718 of DATMSN010000660.1, forward strand.
TGTCGCGAGAGTTGCTGCAGACCGGCCTTCCCATTGTCGAGTGCGCCTACTTCGAAGGTCATGCGCTTGACTCCCATTACGCGGAACTCGACGGCATGGCCAATGCTCATCGTACTACCGCGGCGGTCGGCGCCGGTTGGGATCCAGGCGTGCTGCCATTGTTTGCCAAAGCCTTCGACATGCTGATCCCCCACGGGCGCAGCCGTTCTCATCAGCATCCTGGCCTGAGCCTGCACCACAGCGCCGCGGTGGCACACATGCATGGGGTCAAAGATGCCCTTGCCGGCGAATATCACGGCGCCGGCGGAGCGCTGCAGCGCTATGTCTACGTCACGCTTGAGCAAGGCGTCGATCTTGACCAGGTCAAAGCAACAATCGGCGCCGATCCTTTATTCGCCGGAGAACAGACCCAAGTGTTTCAGGTAGAAAAACTGGCCGAAATCGAGGCCGAAGAAGGCCAGGGGGTGGTGCTCGAACGGCGCTCCGCCGCAGCCACTGGCAAGCATGCAAGTCTGTTGATCGAGGCCCGTTTCGAGCGTGTCGCATTCGCGGCGCGCGTCATGCTCGATGCCGCGCGGACCAGTTCTTTATTGCCGCACGGCGCGCATCGCTATGCGCTGCGCGCCCAATGAAAGGGTTTATCATGATCATTCCATTACGCATCCGCTTTATCGATATTCCACACTCCGATGCAGTCGAAGCGGAAATCCGCAAGCGCGCCGAAAAGCTCGACGCATTCTGCGATCATGTCATGCACTGCGAGGTGACGGTCGGCACCGCCGGCAAGCACCACGCCCAGGGCCGCATGTATGAGGTTCACATCGACCTGACCGTCTCCGGAACCGAGATCGTCATCAATCGCGTCCACCGCCATGAAGACGTCTACGTCGTCATTCGCGACGCCTTTGAAGCGGCGCTGCGAAAGCTGCAGGACTTCGTCCGTGAACAGCGGGGCGATGTCAAGCTGCATGAAACACCCTTGCATGGCCGCGTCACGAAACTGTTCGAGGAGGGATACGGATTCGTCGAGACACCTGACGGAACGGAACTCTATTTTCAACGGGACAATCTGGCCTATCCCGAGTTTGATCAACTCGAAGTCGGGATGGAAGTCGAGTTCCTGCAGCAAGTTGCCGGTGAAGGTATGCAGGCCAAAAGAGTCACTGCCGGCAGACATCACATTCCCGGCATGCCGTAGATGCTCGTGTACATGGTCATCCTTTGACGCAGATCCTCGGCTCCAGACGGGCGGCGGGCACCGAGATAGCGCTGGCCCAGTTCCGAATGGATGGGCGCACAGGCAAGCTCGCGGTCCGGCAAGGTGACACGATGTTGTTGCGCTGTCCAAGCCATTTCACGCAGGAACTCGGTCCCGATCTCCACGAGCGGAGGCGGGCCGCGCCGGCGCCCCCTTTTAGGGCAACAATGTTATCCGCCGAGTTCCTGGAAGGCGCCCCGCCGCTTGGCGTGCATTCAGCTTGAAGAGGCCCACCACCTCGACCAGGCTGCCGGCTTGCTCCTGCATCGATGCGGCGGCGGCGGAAGCCTCTTCCACCAGTGCCGCATTTTGTTGCGTCGCCTGGTCCATCTCGCTGATCGCTTGGTTGACTTGCTCAATGCCGGCGGTCTGTTCCAGGCTGGCCGAGGTGATTTCGCTCATGATTTCGGTCACGTGCCGGACGCTGTCGACAATCTCGTTCATGGTCGTGCCGGCCTGGTCGACCAGCTTGGTACCAGCCACTACTTTGTCGACCGAATCGCCGATCAAGGTCTTGATTTCCTTGGCGGCGGCGGCCGACCGTTGCGCCAGGTTGCGCACCTCGGTCGCCACAACGGCGAAACCACGCCCTTGTTCGCCGGCCCGCGCCGCCTCCACCGCCGCATTCAAGGCCAGAATATTAGTCTGGAAGGCGATGCTGTCGATCACGCCGATGATGTCGACGATCTTGCGGGCCGAGTCGTTGATCGAGCCCATGGTGTCGACCACTTGCGCGACCACCGTGCCGCCCTTGACCGCCACTTCCGACGCGGACAACGCCAGGGCATTGGCCTGGCGCGCATTGTCGGAATTCTGCTTGACGGTACTGGTCAGTTCTTCCATCGCGGAGGCGGTTTCTTCCAGCGCGCCAGCTTGCTGTTCGGTACGCGACGACAGGTCCAGATTCCCGCTTGCAATCTGATTCGATGCCGTGGCGATGGTTCGCGAACTGAGATCGATCTTGCCGACGATCGCTGCCAGGTTATCGCGCATTCTTTGCATCGCGAACAGCAGGCTGGAACGATCGTTTCCCCGGGTGTGGATGTCAATACCCAGATCGCCTCCGGCGATTTGTTCGACGATGGCACGCGCATAGCCGGGCTCGCCGCCGAGCTCATTGACCACGCTGCGCGTAATCAGAACCGCCGCGGTGGCACTGGTCAGCAAGGCCAGCGCACCGAAGAAAAGGATCATCGAGCGCGCATGGGCATAGTCCAACTCGGCATCGGCGGTCGCCGTCTCATTTTGTTTCGCCTCCAGCTCGATCAGCCGGGAAAGTTGCTCCCACCATTTCTTCTGCGTGGGCCGGAATTCAAAGCGCAGCAGCTTGTACGCACCATCGCGGTTACCGGCCAGCGCCAGTTCCGCCCCTTGGGCGATGAACGGGGCCGCGGCCACCGACGTTTGCCGTATTTCGTCAAACAGCGCTTTTTCTTCCGCCGAGGTGTTGCTCGTTGGAAAACTCAGCATCTGCCCCAGCTTCGCCTCCGCCTTGGCGTATTTTTCCGCTTGCGCCTTGATCCGTTTGACTTCGATTTGTGTTTCCTGGGGATTATCACCCAGCAATATGAGATTGCGCAGCGCCAGCGCGCGTTCGGTAATGGTCAGATACATAGTCGAAGCCTGGGTGGCCTGCACGTTGTTGATCTGGGTAATCTCATCCATTCTGCTCTTGAGCTCGCTCATGCGGCTCAGACCCAGCAGGGTGATCACGGCAAGTAGGAGTGAAACCAACGCAAAGCCGATACCCAGCCGAGTGGCAACCTTCAAATTCGATATACTCATTCTCTTTCCTTTTTTTGCCCAATTCTGGGGTTGCGCGCCGCCCGCCAGGCCGCGTCTCGCAGAAGTCAATGCCATGGCGCTTCAAAAAAAATTTAAAACCATTTAATTTCCATGAGGAATCAACGTTACCATAGGAGCAAAATCCACGACATCCGTAGTATCCTTATACGTCAGTAAGAAAATCCTTACAATGCGGAAACATATAGCGGACGAGCCCGGACAGCACCCGTCTACAGTCTCCCCCAAAAGATGTTAAATTTAGTCACTGTCGGCTTTCCCCGCCAAGATGCCAGCCAAGCTGTTCGCACCGCGGGGCTTGCTGGTGGCCGAGCGTTTGGGTGGGTGAAGCATTCCGCCTGCTGAAGATAAGAAAGAACGCCGGTAACCCGGCTCCATGGGTTCTAATCGGAAGGCCTCACACGAAAGGCGGCCCACCATGATGACGAGACACCGCGAGCTGCACCGGCTGGACAACGTCGGATGGCTGCGTGCCGCCGTGCTGGGAGCAAACGACGGAATTGTATCAACGTCCAGCCTGATTCTTGGCGTGGCGGCAGCGCACGCGAGTCACCAAAGCATCCTGGTCACCGGGGTAGCCGGCCTGGTCGCCGGAGCCATGTCGATGGCCACTGGAGAATATGTATCCGTGCAATCCCAGGCGGACACCGAGCGGGCGGCGCTCGAAAAGGAACGTACCGAGTTGCGGGAAAATGCTTTGGGTGAACACAGCGAGCTGGCGAACATTTACATTGAGCGCGGCCTCGAGCCTGCGCTTGCCAGTCAGGTTGCCACCAGCCTGATGGCTCACGACGCTCTGGCGGCCCACTCCAAGGATGAACTGGGAATCACCGATGCCATGAGCGCGAAGCCGCTGCAGGCCGCCTCCGCATCGGCGCTCAGCTTTGCCATCGGTGCCGCGCTGCCGTTAATCGTGGTACTAGTGGCGCCGCATGAAAATCTGATTCCGTTCACCGTTGCCACGTCGCTGCTCTTTCTGGCTGTGCTCGGCGGTCTGGCGGCCAAAGCCGGCGGCGCCAATGTAAAAAAGGGGGTATGCCGGGTGGCGTTCTGGAGCGCCTTGTCGATGGCGGCGGCGGCAGGCATCGGTGCCATGTTCGGAACGGTTGTGTAGCTGCGCGCGCCGAACCGGCGCATTGGTTTTCGACACTGCTGTTGTGCGCCGCCGCACAGCAGCGCACCCCCGAATCGTCGAGCGGAGCTGGCGGCTGAGGTATTTTTGATCTATATCAACGATGTATATTAATCTCGGTCAATATACTGACGTCGCGACCAGCCTAGCCCGATGTGGCATGGCGCACCCATGTCTGCAACCAATCCCGAGGCAACAATGCTGCCAGCCTATATTTCCCATCCCGACTGCCTGAAACATACGATGGGCGACCAGCACCCCGAATGTCCCGAGCGGATAGGCGCCATCAACGATATGTTGTTGATCAAGGGACTGCTCGACTTCATGCAGCCTTGCGAAGCGCCGCTGGCCACCGAACAGCAGCTGGCCCGAGCCCACTCCGGCGCGTATATCCAGAGCATCGCCGCGCTGTCGCCGCGGGCGGAGTCGGTGCGGGTCGATCCCGATACCAGCATGAATCCGTACAGCTATCAGGCCGCGTTGCGCTCGGCCGGCGCCGCCGTGCTCGCCACCGACCTGGTGCTGACCGAGGGGGCCGGCATCGCCTTCTGCAATGTGCGTCCGCCCGGTCACCATGCCGAATATGCGGCCGCCGGCGGCTTTTGCTTCTTCAACAACGTCGCCGTCGGCATCCGTCACGCCCTCGAGGTGCACGGCCTGCGGCGCGTGGCCTTGATCGATTTCGACGTCCACCACGGCAACGGCAGCGAAGACATCCTGCACCACGACGAGCGGGTGTTGATGTGCTCCATTTTCGAAGATAAGCTCTATCCGTTCAGCGGCAACCAGCCGCGCGGGCCGAACATGATCAACGTCGCGCTGCCGGCGCGTTCCGGCGCGGCGCCGCTGCGCCAGGCGGTGACCGACCAATGGCTGCCGGCGCTGGAGCGCTTCAAGCCGGAACTGATCTTCATCTCGGCCGGTTTCGACGGGCACCGGGACGACGACATGGGCAATCTCGGTCTGGTCGAGGCCGACTATGCCTGGATCACCCGGCAGATCGTCGAGGTGGCGCGGCGCCACTGCCAGGGCCGTATCGTCTCCTGCCTGGAAGGCGGCTACGAGCTATCATCGCTGGCGCGCAGCGCCGCCGCCCACGTCAAGGTATTGCTGGGACTTGACGACACGCCCGATCTGTAACGCCACGCCGGCGGCCCGCTACCGCGCCGCCCCCACAAAAAACGCCACCGACGCCCATGGAAACCCACTACCTGACCCCGCTGTTTTCCCCCAAGTCCATCGTCGTCTTCGCCGGCGATGTCGACCAGCCCGATACCCAGACCAGCTACGGCCGCAGCATCGGCGCCCAGCTCGAGCAAGGCGGTTTCACGGGGCCGGTCACCTTCCTCAAGACCGGCATGACCGGCACCCTGGCCGATCTGGCCCAGTCGCGCGCCGATCTGGCCGTGATCGCCCTTCCCGACCAGGACCTGGCGTTCGCGCTGGAGGTGGCGGGCCGCATCCAGTGCCGCGCCGCGCTGATCCTGTCGAGCGGCGTCCAGGCCCCGCTGGCCGGGGAACTGCATGCCATCGCCCGCAAGCACGGCATCCACCTGCTCGGCCCCAACTGCCTCGGCTACCAGCGTCCACGGCTCCATCTCAACGCCAGCGTGGCCGGCCAGTTGGCCAGCCCGGGCAGCCTGGCGCTGGTGTCGCAATCGGGCGCGCTGACCTCGGCCATCCTCGACTGGGCCAGCCAGAACGCGGTCGGGTTCTCGACCGTGGTTTCGCTGGGGCCCAACACCGCCGTCGATCTGGCGCAGACGCTCGATTTCCTGGCCACCGATCCGGCCACCCAAAGCATCGTCATCCACATGGAAGGGTTGACCGACGCGCGCCGCTTCATCTCCGCGCTGCGCGGCGCGGCCAACACCAAGCCAGTGGTGGTGCTCAAGGCCGGCAACGCGGCCGCCGCCTCCCAGGCGGCGCTG
>DATMSN010000661.1:0-2656 GCA_035565375.1 Duganella sp.
GGCGGCGTCCAGCGCAGCGCGCCGGTGGGGGCGGCGGCGTAGGGGATGCCGTAAAAAATGCTGCCGCCGTCGGCCATCGGCACGCCGGCGACCTTGCCGCCGTCCACTTCCACTTGCTGCGCGTGGGCGCACGCGCAGCCGATTGCCGTGATCAACACGGCTTGCAATAGTGTTTTCATGGCAGGAGTTTGCCGGGGATGCGACGCCGATGCAATTTATATAATCACCAAGCGGGGGAACGATATTCATTGACGGTGCCCGGCGGTCAAATGTCGCGCGGGTATCTAACGCTCCTTGGACTTCGGCTTGCGGGCGATGATCTCGTTGATCATCTTGCGTTCCTTGTCGGTGGCCTTGCGCAGCAGCGCCTCGTGCTTTTCGCCCAGCGCGATGGACTCGGTCATTTCCGGGGTGATAGCCGATGACTTGACGACGCGTTGCGTAATCCACGCCGTGAGCAGGCACATCACCAGGGTGCAGGCGATGTAGAAAGCGATCCACAAGCCCGTTTGCCCGCGGCTGCGGTTGATCGCCTGGACGACCTGTTCGGCCTCCTTGGTCACGGCCGCCATCTTGCCCATCATGTCGGCCACCGCGATGCTGGCCGATTCGGCCGCCACCCGTCCCGCCTCCCTGGCGGTGGCGTCGACGATCGCGGCCGCCTTGGCCTCGATGCGCGCCGCCTCGGCGATGCGCGCGTCGATCTGGTTCAGGCTGATATTCGCCATGCGCACCAGTTTGTCGCAGCCGGCGATCTGCTTGGAGAAATTCTGCAGATCGTTATGGAAGCGGTCGGCGTTAAAAAAGTCGCCTTGGGGGTGCGATGTCTGGTCGTTGTCGTTCATCGGATTTCCGCGCTAGTCGATAAAAAAAGGGCATGACGAATCATGCCCCATGATACCGGTAGAGCGAAAGGTTTAGTTACTGACCGTCAACGTCAACGTGGTCGCGCCGTACACCGGCGCCACGTTGGCGAAGCCGTCCACCGTGATGGTGGTGAAGTGGCCTTTGAGGCTGCCGGCGCTGAGCGCGATGAGGCTGTCGCCCGACTTCGGCTTGTAGCCGCCGGGGAACTTGATGCGCAAGGTGCCGCCGGCGATGGTGGCGGTGCCGGCCACGGTCATGGTGCCGCGGTCGCCGCCGAGCGCGTTCAGTTCCAGCGTGGTGGCGCCGGCCAGTTGCGTGTACTTGCCGGCCAGTTTCAGGGTGGCCGGGGCGTTGGCGACCAGGGTGCCGCCGCTGACGTAGACGTCGCCGGCGCCGAAGGCCGTCGACGACACGCCCTCGAGCGTGCCGGCCGTCAGTTCGGTGCCGCCGGTCCAGCTGTTGTTGCCGGCCAGTTTCAGCGCGCCGCCGCCCTGCTTGACCAGCTTGCCGCTGCCGCCGATATCGTTGCGCCAGCGGTCGGCCGCGTTGAAGCCGCCCTTGGCCGCGTCCATGACCAGCACCACGTTGCCGGTGAAGGCGCCGTAGCCGTCGGCCGCCGCGAACAGGTTGAGCCGGCCCCAGCCTTCGGGATCGTCCATCACCGGGTAGCCGGAGGCGACCGCCGTGGTCTTCAGCACCACGCGGCGCTGGGCGTCGCTCAGGTAGGGCAGGCGGGTCTCCAGCAGCACCTCGGCGCCCTTCGGCACCGACGCGGCGACGTTGGTCGGCGCGATCGGCGCGAAACCGTAGGTCATGCGGCGCAGGTAGTTGGCCTTGTTGGTGGCGTAGTCCGAGAAGCGGTCGCTGCCCGACTGGGCGAAGGCGGTGAAGGTGGTCGGCGTGGTCGAGGTCGCGGCCATCAAGGTGCTGTGGGCCTGGGCGTAGCCGGCCGTTTTTTTCGCGGCGTTGGCCGGATCGACCAGGTTGGCGGCGACGACGGCCTCGCCGTGGATGCGGCCGCTGAGCACGTCGAGCGGCGAATGCATGCCGGCCAGGATGCGCGACTCGCCCAGCTCCAGGCCGCGGCTGAGGATTTCCTGGAAGCGCTCCGGCACCGCGTAGGCCATCGCCAGCGCGTTGCGCACCGCCTCGGCCGAGTGGCCGCTGGTGAAGCCGCCGTCGGTGGTCGGGGTCGGGCTCTTGGCCGGGTTCAGCGCCGGCAGCACCTGCACCGCGCTGCTCCAGCGGTAAGGGCGCGCATATTTATAGAAGCGTTTGGCCGGCTCGGTCGAACCGTTGGCGCCGACCATGTTGACGAAATCGACGACGGCGCCGAAGCTCGGATTGGCGCTGCCGCCGACGCCGTTGTTGTTGCCGCCGTCGTTGTACAGCATGGTGGTGGCGTCGGCCGGGACCGACGTGATGGTGGTGGTCTGCTGGGCGGCGGCGCGCCAGGCGGCCGTCAGCGGGCCCATGGCGTCGCTGACGCTATAGCCCTTGTTGCGGCGGTCGTCCAGATAGGCGGCCAGCGCCTGTTCCGGGGTGCGGTTGGCGGTGGCCTTGACCACGTAGTCGATATTGGCCGCGTGCACCGCCTGGTTGAGGATGGTGCCGCCGTTGGTGCCGTCGTTGGGCACGCCGGTCCAGGCCGAGGTGACGACGGCCGGGAAGGCATCGACGGCGGGCGCGGTCACGCCGGCGTCGACGACTTCGGTCAGCGGTTTCCAGATCTGCAGCATACCGCCGAGCACGCGCACGCCGGCGTTGGTGGCCAGGGTGGCGTAGCGGG
>DATMSN010000662.1:0-4263 GCA_035565375.1 Duganella sp.
GCGGACGCCGGCGCGGCGCCGCCCTTGGGCGCGCCCTTGCCGGCGGGCGGCAGGTCCTTGTCGCGCGGCCGCTTGATGTTGACCATCAGGTTGAATTCCACCACTTTCTTGCTGGTCTTGCCCAGGCCAAGCGCGGTGGACTTGACTTCGATCAAGTCCGGGCGCTCCAGCCACGGCGACACGCCGGCCAGGTTGCGCAGCAGCTCGGAGACGCGCTCCTGCGACTGCGCGTAGCCGAGCACGGACACCTTCTGCCCCTCCTGCTTGAAACTCTTCAGATAGACGCCCGGCGGGGTCTGCTTGACGAGCTCGTCGAGCAGATACACCGGCTGGTTGCGGTCGCCCTGCAAGTCCTCCACCGCCTGCTGGCGCGCCTTGAGGGCCTCGATCTCCTGCTTCAGCGTGGCGATCTCGGCGATTTTCTTGTCGAGTCCGATGATGGCGGTCTTCAGCACCTGGTTGCGCTCGCCCTGGATCGAGAGCGCGCGGGCGTTGTAGGCGCCCACCAGCAGCACCGCGCCGACGCCGACGACGCCGCCCAGCGCCAGCAGCGCGAAGAAGGCCGACTTCTTCTGCTTGCGCTTTTCCTCGCGGTGGGGCAGCAGGTTAATCCTGATCATCAGCCGAACCTCCGCAGCGCCAGCCCGCAGGCGACCAGGTAGGCCGGCGCCTCGGCGCGCAATTGCGCCTCGCGCACCGACGCCCCCAGCTGCATGCCCTTGAACGGCGAGATGATGGCGCTGGCGATGCGGGTGCGGCCGGCGACGAGCTCGAGCAGGCCGGGGATGACCGCGCAGCCGCCGGCCAGGAACAGCTGGTCGACCCGGGTGTAGGGGGTGGAGGTGTAGAAGAACTGGATCGCGCGCGTCACCTCCATGGCCGCGCTCTCGAGGAAGGGCGTGAGCAGATCGGCGGCGTAGTTGTCGGGCAGGTCGCCGCTTTTCTTGCGCGCCTCGGCCTCGTCGAAGGCCATGCCGTAGGCGCGCACGATGTCCTGGGTCAGCGCGTTGCCGCCGAACGGCTGCTCGCGCTCGTAGACGGTGGCGCCGTCGAGCATGACGGAGATGTGGGTGACCTGGGCGCCGATCTGGAACAGCGCCAGCACCTGGCCGGCGCCGGCCTCGGGCAGTTGCGCGGTGACGCGGTCGAGCGCGGCGCGGGCTGCGTACGATTCGATGTCCATCACGGTCGCCTTCAGGCCGGACGCCTCGGCGATGGCGACGCGGTCCTCGACCTTTTCGCGGCGCGAGGCGGCCAGCATGACCTCGATGTCCTCGGGCGAGTTGGCGGCCGGACCGATGACGTCGAAATCGAGGCTGACCTCGTCGAGCGCGAACGGGATGTACTGGCTGGCCTCCGATTCGACCTGCACCTCCAGCTGATCCTCCGACAGCCCCGCCGGCAAGATGATCTTTTTGGTGATGACCGACGCCGGCGGCATGCCCAGCGCGGCCAGCCTGGCCTTGGTGCCGCTTTTTTTCCACACGCGCCGCACCACCTCGACCACCTGGTCCATGTTCTCGATGTTGCCGTCGACGACGGCACCGCGCGGCAGCGGCTCGGCGGCGTAGCGCTCGAGCCGCATCTCGCCCTTGGCGCCCTGCGCCAACTCGACCACGCGCACGCTGGAGGTGCTGATGTCGAGTCCCATCAAAGGCGGACTGCCCTGCCCGAACAACATCTTGAAGTCCATCATGCGAGTGTCTCCGGCGCCTGGATGCAGGCTGGGCCAAAATAAGCTGAGCCGTAGCCGGACCGCGCTTCAGTCCGGCGTAGCAAGCTCCCACCTTAAATCGTGCCTATATAAGTGTAAAGATATTTCTACCGTGCACGATTGTTACAGTGTGAGGGTTTCGCCACACTTATTATGGCGCGCGTGGCAGCAAACACAACTCAGTTGTTTTGTTGATTACGGGCAAATGTTTCTGTCGCAGGGCACAGCGCGCCGCGCGGGTAGTCGCTCGCTTATAATGCTTCGCACTTATTACCAGAAAGATCGAACCGCATGGCTTCCTCCAATTCGACACCCCCATCGTCCCCCGACAAACCGGCCAAGGGCCCGGCGAAAAAACCGGGCGCGTCGCCGTCGCGCTGGCTGCTGATGGCCGGCCTGTCGGTGCTCGGGCTGGGCGTGGGCGCGGTGCTGCTGGTGGTGTTCGGCCTGGCGATGGCCTACCCCAACCTGCCGGAACTGGACACGCTGACCGATTACCGGCCGAAAATGCCGCTGCGCATCTTCTCGGCCGATAACGTGCTGATCGGCGAGTTCGGCGAGGAGCGCCGCAACCTGGTGCGCATCAAGGACATCCCGGACGTGATGAAAAAAGCCGTGCTGGCGATCGAGGACGACCGTTTCTACCAGCACGGCGGCATCGACTACGCCGGCATCCTGCGCGCCACCCTGCACAACGCCGTCGGCAGCGGCGGCAAGCAGGGCGCCTCGACCATCACCCAGCAGGTGGCCCGCAACTTCTTCCTGTCGAGCGAGCAGACGCTCAAGCGCAAGGCCTACGAGGTGCTGCTGGCGTGGAAGATCGAAAAAAACCTCACCAAGGACCAGATCCTCGAGGTGTATATGAACCAGATCTACCTGGGCCAGCGCGCCTACGGCTTCTCGTCGGCCGCGCAAATCTACTTCGGCAAGAACCTGCGCGACATCACCGTGGCCGAGGCGGCCATGCTGGCCGGCCTGCCGAAGGCGCCGTCGGCCTACAACCCGGTGGTCAACCCGAAGCGCGCCAAGACCCGGCAACAGTACATCCTGCAGCGCATGCACGTGCTGGGCTACATCACCGACGCCCAGTTCGAGACCGCCAAGGCCGAGCCGCTGAAGGTCAAGACCGACAGCAGCGAGTTCGGCGTGCACGCCGAGTACGTGGCCGAAATGGCGCGCCAGCTGGTCTATGAGCAGTTCAAGGAAGACACCTACACGCGCGGCCTGAACGTGTTCACCACCATCACCAAGGCCGACCAGGACGCCGCCTACCTGGCGCTGCGCAAGGGCGTCATGGACTACGAGCGGCGCCACGCCTACCGCGGCCCGGAGGCCTACATCGACATCCCGCAAAGCAAGGAGGAGGCCGACGACGCCATCGAGACCGAGCTGGCCGACCATCCGGACAGCGACGACATCGTCGCCGCCATGGTGCTCAAGGCCACGCCGCAGCAGATCGTCGCCGTCACCGCGTCCGGCGAGGAGATCAAGATCGCCGGCCCGGGGCTGGAGATGGGCCGCTCGTGGCTGTCCGACAAGGCGCCGCCGAACAAGCGCATCCGCCGTGGCGCGGTGATCCGCGTCATGCAGGAAGCCAAGGACTGGGAATTGACGCAGATGCCGCAGATCGAGTCGGCCTTTGTCGCCGCCAGCACCGAGGACGGCGCGATCAAGGCCATGGTGGGCGGCTTCGACTACAACCGCAACAAGTTCAACCACGTGACCCAGGCCTGGCGCCAGCCGGGCTCGTCGTTCAAGCCGTTCATCTATTCGGCCTCGCTCGAGCGCGGCCTGTCGCCGTCGACCATCATCAACGACGCGCCGATCTCGTTCGACGCCGGCCAGACCGGCGGCCAGGCGTGGGAGCCGAAGAACTACGACGGCAAGTACGAGGGCCCGATGACGATGCGCCGCGGCCTGACCAAGTCCAAGAACATGATCTCGATCCGCATCCTGCACAAGATCGGCGCCAAGTACGGCCAGGAATACACCACCCGCTTCGGCTTCGACGCCGACAAGAACCCGCCCTACCTGACCCTGGCGCTGGGCGCGGGCAACGTCACGCCGCTGCAGATGGCCGGCGCGTATTCGGTGTTCGCCAACGGCGGCTACAAGGTCAGCCCGTACCTGATCTCCAAGGTGACCGACGCCGACGGCAAGATCCTGTCGCAGGCCAATCCGGACAAGGCCGGCGACGAGAAGAACCGCGTCATCGACGAGCGCAACGCCTTCCTGATGGACAGCATGCTCAAGGACGTGGTGCGCTACGGCACGGCGGTCAAGGCGCTGGCGCTCAAGCGGCCCGACATCTCCGGCAAGACCGGCACCACCAACGACTCGATCGACGCCTGGTTCGCCGGCTACCAGCCCAAGCTGGTGGGCATCGCCTGGATCGGCTACGACCAGCCGAAAAACCTGGGCAACCGCGAGACCGGCGGCGGCCTGGCGCTGCCGATCTGGATCAATTTCATGCAAAAGGCGTTGAAGAACATCCCGATCGAGGAGCGGGCGGTGCCGGAAGGGGTCATGCTGGTCGGCGACGAGTACTA
>DATMSN010000663.1:0-2233 GCA_035565375.1 Duganella sp.
GACGGCTCGGCCGCGGCCGGCTGGGCCATCGCGGGCGCGGCGGCCAGGGCCGCCGCGAGGATCAGGGAGAAGGGGAGTGCGTGCTTCATTTATTCAGTTTTCGGATGCGTTCGGATGGCGTGATGATGTCGGTCAGGCGGATACCGAACTTGTCGTTGACCACCACCACCTCGCCCTGGGCGATCAGGCAGCCGTTGACCAGCACGTCCATCGGTTCGCCGGCCATGCCGTCGAGCTCGACCACCGAGCCCTGCGCCAGTTGCAGCAGGTTCTTGATGGCGATCTTGGTGCGGCCCAGTTCGACCGTCAGCTGGACCGGGATGTCGAGGATGAAGTCGATATCGTTGTGGGTCTCGTTCTTGCTCGGCGTGCCGGAAAAGTCCTTGAAGACGGCCGCGCTGGCCGCCTGCTGCGCTTGCTGCGCCTGCAGCGCTTGCGCTTCCGCCTGGGCTTGCTCGGCGATCGCGGCGCCCCAAGGGTCGTCCATGCTTTGATCGTCGTCTTGATTGTCCGACATGTTTCTCTCCTGTGTTGCGGCCACCGGCGGCCAACGCGCCGGTCTTATTTAAGGTTATCGGTATTGGCGAGCAATTTCTCGACCTTTAACGCGTATTGTCCGTTCATCACGCCATAGCTGCAGTCCATCACCGGCACCCCGTCCACCGTCGCCGAGATCAGTTCCGGGATCGTCAGCGGGATGATGTCGCCCACCCGCATGTTGAGGATCTCGTCGAAATTGACCTTGGCCGTGCCCAGCGAGGCGACCACCTCGACCTCGGCGATCTGGATCTGCTGCGTCATCAGGCGGATCCAGCGCTTGTCCACCTCGAGCGCCTCGCCCTGCAGGCTCGAGGTCAGCGAATCGCGGATCGGCTCGATCATCGAGTACGGCATGCAGAAGTGGATCTGGCCCGACACCGAGCCCAGCTCCACCGTGAAGGTCGACGCCACCACCACCTCGTTGGGGGTGGCGATGTTGGCGAACTGGGTGTTCATCTCCGAGCGGATGTACTCGAACTCGACCGGGTAGACCGGCTCCCACGACTTGGTGTAGGCCTCGAACACGATATCGAGGATGCGCAGGATGATGCGCTGCTCGGTCTGCGTGAAGTCGCGCCCCTCGACCCGCGTGTGGAAGCGGCCGTCGCCGCCGAACAGGTTGTCCACCAGCAGGAACACCAGGCCCGGATCGAACACCATCAGCGCCGTGCCGCGCAGCGGCTTCATGTGCACCAGGTTGAGGTTGGTCGGCACCACCAGGTTGCGGATGAATTCGCTGTACTTGGACACCCGCACCGAGCCGACCGACACCTCGGCGCTGCGGCGCAGGAAGTTGAACAGGCCGACCCGCAGCAGGCGCGCGAAACGCTCGTTGATGATCTCCAGGGTCGGCATCCGGCCGCGGACGATGCGCTCCTGCGTGGCCAGGTTGTAGGTGCGTACGCCGGCCACGTCCTCCTGCTGCTGGGCGTCGTCCTGGTCGCCATTGACGCCCTTCAGAAGGGCATCGACTTCTTCCTGCGAGAGAAAATTATCGGCCATGGTGGTTCACTTGCCTGTCAACTGGTGCTTACTGGATGATAAACGACGTGAACAGCACATCGAGGATGTCCTGCTTGTCGCCGCGCTGCTCGAACGGTTCCGACAACTGCGCCACGATCTCCTTCGACAACTGGACCTTGCCCTCGGGCGTGTTGATGTCGGCCGCTTTTTTACTCGACAGCAGCAGCAGCACGCGGTTGCGCACCTTGGCCATGTTCTTCTTGATGTTGTCGGCCTCTTCCAGGCTGCCCACCTCCAAGGTGAAGGCCAGCTGCAGATACTGGTCGCCGCCGGCCTCGCCCGGTTGCAGGTTGACGGTGAACGGCTCGACCGGGATGTACTCCGACGGCCCGGCCTTCTTGGCCGATTTTTTCTTGGACGGCTTGTCGTCCTCCTCGTGCGCGTCGGCCTTGCCGTGCATGAAGAACCAGGCCGCGCCACCGCCGGCGGCGCCCAGCAACAGCACCACCGCGACGATGATGATGATCAGTTTTTTGCTGCCGCCGCCCGCGGGCGCTTCAACTTTCTGATCGGCTTTCACTTTTGGATTCGCTTTCAAAATTACCCTTGCCCTTGCCCTGATGGTGCGAATGGATCATTTCGCCATTATGTCATTATCGGTTGTGCCTGCGCGGTTGGAAACGCCGAAAAGAAGGGCGATCCAGTCGCTGCTTGCCACTTCCATGGTGGA
>DATMSN010000664.1:0-1580 GCA_035565375.1 Duganella sp.
CGTCATGCGCCGCTGGGCCGACTTGATCGAGGCCGATGTGGCGCAACTGGCCGCGCTGGAGGCGGTCGGTTCGACCCGGCCGATCGCCAACGCCGTGGCCTGGGATATTCCATTCACCGCCGAGGGCCTTCGCTTCTTCGCGGAGTTCGCCGACAAGGTCGGTGGCGACGTGGCGGCGACCCGCGCCGACGCGCTGGGCATGACCATCGCCGAACCGTATGGCGTGATCGGCGCCATCGCGCCGTGGAACTTCCCGCTGGTGATGGCCTCCTGGAAGATAGGGCCGGCGCTCGCAGCCGGCAACGCGGTGGTGCTCAAGCCCTCCGAGCTGACGCCGTTTTCGGCGATCCGGCTGGCCGAGCTGGCGATCGCCGCCGGCATGCCGCCGGGGATATTCAATGTGATCCAGGGCGATGGCCGCACCACCGGCGATGCGCTGGTGCGTCATCCACGCATCTCCAAGGTGACTTTTACTGGTTCCACCCGTACCGGCTCGGCTATCATGGCTGCTTGCGCGGAGAGCGGCACCAAGCCGGTGACCCTGGAGCTGGGCGGTAAAAGTCCGCAGCTGGTGTTCGCCGACGCGCCGGATCTGGCGCGGGTCGCAAAAATGGTGGCCGGCGCCATCACCGTCAATGCGGGGCAGGTTTGTGTGGCAGGTTCGCGCCTGATCGTGCAGCGCGGCGTCGCCGGGCAACTGGTGGAGGGCATCGCGGCGGCGTTCAAGACGCTGCGGCCGGGCCATACGTGGAATGGCGATACCACGCTGTCGCCTATCATCAGCCGCAAGGACGCGCTGCGCATCGACGGCGTGGTACGGCGCGCGGTCGATGCCGGCGCCAGCATCGCGGCCGGCGGCGGGCTGGCGGCGGTCGAGGGCGAGGGCGGTTACTACCAGCCGACGATACTGACCGGCGTCGATTCGGATATGGAGGCGGTGCGCGACGAGATCTTCGGGCCGGTGATGACGGTGCAGGTGTTCGACGACGACGACGAGGCGCTGGCGCTGGGCGATCATCCCGCCTACGGGCTGGCGGCCGGCGTGCACACCGCCGACATCGGCCGCGCGCTGCGTTGCGCGCGCGAGCTGGAGGCGGGCACCGTGTGGATCAACCGCTACGGCCGCAGCGACGACTACGTGCTGCCGACGGGAGGCTTCAAACGCTCCGGCATGGGCAAGGATCTGGGCCGCCAGTCGTACGAAGCGAACCTGCGTTACAAGACGGTGCTGGTCGATTTCATGCGCCAATAGCGGGCGTGGGAACGCGCCGCTTTGGCGCATCGCGGCGCGGGCGGCACCGTGACGGTGCGGGTGGCTTCGGGTCGGCAAGCTGTGCTGATTGGAGGCCGGAAAACAAGTATTTCTGTTTTGTGACAGGGTGATTACAGGACAAACCCGTGGGGTGCGCATGTTGTAATCGATCCCAGTAGACGCATTAACAAGTACATCCACACCTTACCAGGAGTTCGTCATGTATCCCACCCGTCACTGTACCTTGGCCCTGTTCCTGGCCGCGACCTATCCGCTGGCCGCGTCGGCGGCCGACGCCGACCCGACCGACTCCGGCGCCGCCGTCGCC
>DATMSN010000665.1:0-3136 GCA_035565375.1 Duganella sp.
GTGGCCGGCGCGCGACCGGGGCCGGCATCGGGCCCGTCGTCGATCATGCCCACCCACGCCATCGACATGCCGCCATAGGTGACGACGGCGTCGCAGACTTCGTCGAACAGTTCCTGTTCGCTGGTGCTGCGCACGATGGCCTGGTTGCACTGGCTGAGCGCGGCGTACAGGCGGCCGATGCGCTGCGAGCGCGCCAGCGCGATGGCGCGCTCGCCATCGAGTCGCGCCAGGTTTTGCTGCATGCCGGCCAGCCAGGTCCAAATGCTTTCCCCGGCGTTGTCCCGCACCGGCAGCGCCTCGTTGACGCCGCCGCGGCCCAGCCGCTCGATGGCGTCGCGCAACTGGTCGACCGAGCAGCCCAGCGCCGACTCCAGATTGCGCTTGGCGCGCCACAGCAGCGCCAGCAGCGCCAACGCAAACAGCATGAAGGCCAGCCTGGCCATGTTCGCTTCGGAGGATGTCGACTCGATCGCCAGCAGCGTGCGGCGCTCGACGCTGTCGTTGACCCGCGCGATCGGTTCCATGATCGCCGCCTTGGCGCGGTGGTACGCGTCGTCGTACAACATGGCCATGGCGTGGGCGACGGCTTGCGGATCGTCGCCGCCGAAGTCGCGCACCGCCAGCGCCTTGTTCTCGATGGCGGTCAGGCGGTCCGATTCGTCCTTGGCACTGGTCAGCAGCGATAGCTCGGCCGGCGTGAAACTGGTGCCCTGTATCCGCTCCATCAGCGCGACAGGCGCGCCGGCGCTGGTGGGGCGGCGCCGCCGGTCGAGTACCAGATCCCAGTAGACGTTGTCGTAATGTTGTGGGCGCGGCTGGAGGCCGTCGCGGATGTCGATGATTTCCTGATAATTTTTTCTGTACTGGGCATCGCCCGTTGCCACGTAGGTGCGCGCCATGCGGGTCAGGTCGTCCGAGGACTGGCGCAGTTCGGCCAGCAGGCTGCGCGACACATAACGCAGCTCGTTGGCGCGGTCGATGCGTTTTTCGGTCCACACATACAGAAGGAAGGCGATGGCGGTGAGGAACAGGACGCTAAGGCAGGCCCATAGCATGCTGGAGAAGCGGGCTGTTGCGTGGTGTGGGGGCGACTTCATTATCATCGGTTGCGGCGGCGAGAAAGGGGAGTGCGTGCGGGGAGCTCGGGTCCAGTATATGGCCGGAACAACAGTCAAGCCAGTGTGCAACGACGAAACATGCGCGCCCGCGCCGTCCATCTCCTTAAAACAACGACAATTGCACCTGAAACGGCGAGGCGCACTATAATATCCGCTCGCTTTGTAACGTTCTGCCATTAGCTGCCAGCCAACCTTGTCAGCCCAACCGGACTTTTCTAATCTATGCAATACGTGTCTACCCGCGCCGCCGCATCGGCCGCTTCGTCGTCCCCCCAACAATTTTCGGACATTTTGCTGGGCGGCCTGGCCGCCGACGGCGGTCTGTTCCTGCCTTCGGCCTACCCGCAAGTGAGCGGCGCGGAGCTCGACGCGTGGCGCCAGCTGTCCTACGCCGACCTGGCTTTCGAGATCCTGAAGAAGTTCGCGACCGACATTCCGGAAGCGGACCTGCGCGCGCTGACCGCCAAGACCTACACCAAGGAAGTCTACCGCAACGCCCGCGCCGGCGAAAAGGCCAGCCAGATCACGCCGCTGCGCGTGCTGGAAGAGGGCGACAACGGCACCAAACTGGTGCTGCAGGCGCTGTCGAACGGTCCGACCCTGGCCTTCAAGGACATGGCGATGCAGTTGCTGGGCAATCTGTTCGAGTACACGCTGGCCAAGCAGAACGCGGAACTGAATATTTTCGGCGCCACCTCGGGCGACACCGGCAGCGCCGCCGAATACGCGATGCGCGGCAAGAAGGGCATCCGTGTCTTCATGCTGTCGCCGCACCAGAAGATGAGCGCCTTCCAGACCGCGCAGATGTTCAGCCTCCAGGACCCGAACATCTTCAACATCGCCATCGAGGGCGTGTTCGACGACGCGCAGGACATGGTCAAGGCGGTCTCCAACGACCTGCCGTTCAAGACCAAACAGAAGATCGGCACCGTCAATTCGATCAACTGGGCGCGTGTCGTGGCGCAGGTGGTGTACTACTTCCGCGGCTACCTGTCGGCCACCACGTCCAACGACCAGAAGGTCTCGTTCACCGTCCCGTCGGGGAACTTCGGCAATATCTGCGCCGGCCACATCGCCCGCATGATGGGGCTGCCGATCGACAAGCTGGTCGCCGCCACCAACGAAAACGACGTGCTCGACGAATTCTTCCGCACCGGCGTGTACCGCGTGCGCAAGTCGGCCGAGACGTACCACACCAGCAGCCCGTCGATGGACATCTCCAAGGCGTCCAACTTCGAGCGCTTCATCTACGACCTGGTCGGCCGCGACGGCGAGCGCACGCGCGCGCTGTTCCACAAGGTGGAGACGCAGGGCGGCTTCGACCTGTCGGGCAAACCGGGCAGCGACGGCGACGAATTCAAGCTGGTGTCCAAGTACGGCTTCAAGTCGGGCAAGTCGACCCATGACGACCGCCTGAACACGATCCGCGACGTCGCCGACGACTACGGCATCGTCATCGACACCCACACCGCCGACGGCATCAAGGTCGCGCGCGAAAACCTGGAACCGGGCGTGACGATGATCGTGCTGGAAACGGCGCTGGCGGCCAAGTTCAACGAAACCATCCTCGACGCGCTGGGCGAGGACGCCGAGCGTCCGGAAGGCTTCGAGAACATCGAGGACCTGCCGCAGAAGTTCGTGGTCATGAAGCCCGATGTCGAGAAGATGAAGGCTTACATCGCCGCCAACACCGGCCTGTGATCATGAGCGCACAGCCGTCCAAACCGCAACCCAGGCCGATGCTGGCCGTCGGCGAGGCGCTGGCCTTGATGCTGGCCGCCGCGCGTCCGGTGGAGCAAACAGAAACGGTGCCGACGCTGAACGCCAACGGCCGCATCCTGGCCCACGCGCAGGTGTCGGGCATGAATGTGCCGGGCATGGACAACACGCAGATGGACGGCTACGCGGTGCGCGCCGCCGATTGCGCCAGCGGTGATGCGACGCTGACGGTAACACAGCGTATCCCGGCAGGGCACGTCGGCCAGCCGCTGCTGCCCGGCTGCGCCGCGCGCATTTTT
>DATMSN010000666.1:0-2679 GCA_035565375.1 Duganella sp.
TGGTTCATGTCATTCATGTTCTTCTCCATCATGGCGCGCTAACGCGGAAGTAATCGACATCCAGGCTCGACGGCTTGGCGTGGGGGCCGGCGCCCACGCTGAACAGGCCGATCTGCGCGCCCACCCAGCGGCCCTTGCTGATCTTGAGCGGCTGGCCCACGGTCTGGAAGGTCACGTTGTCGGTGCTATAGGCGAAGCTGGCCATCGCGCCTTCCGCCATGCTCATGCGCAGGTACAGCGACGTCGGCGCCGACGGCAGCACCACGGTCGCGGTTTCCTTGCAGCGGACCACCGCCGGCCCGCAGGTAGTGTAGACCAGTTGGGTGGCGTCGGCCGTCTTGCGCAGGCCCAGCCACGCATACTGCATCGCGTTGACGATCAGGCCGGCGCGGTCGCCATCGTTGGCGTCGTTGAGCTGCACGCGGGTGTCGACCACGAACGCCGGCGCCGGCGGCTTCTGCGCCAGGATGGACGGCGCGGCGCGCACATAATCCGCCGCGTCCGGCGCGGCCTGCGTGAACAGGCGCAACTGGCCGGGACGCGCGCTGAGCGAATACCAATCCGCGCCCCTGTTGGCGTTCCACTGCCATTGCACACCGAGCCGGGGACCGTCGAACTCGTCAGAGGTCGGCGGGGTTTTGACGGCCGCGCCGGCCACCGGCTTGACGTGCGTGAGCACCGGCTGGCCCGCGCCCGCGTGCGGCCCGGGATCGCCCATGATGGGCCAGTCGTCGATCCAGCGCATCGGTTGCAGATGGACCACGCGGCCGTAAGCGTTGCGGTCCTGGAAGTGGATGAACCAATCCTTGCCGTCCTGCGCGCGCACCCAGGCGCCCTGGTGCGGGCCGTTGATGGGCGTGTTGCCCTGTTCCAGCACCTTGCGCACCTCGTACGGCCCGGTCAGGCTGCGCGAACGGAACACCGACTGCCAGCCTTCCTCGACGCCGCCGGCCGGTGCGAACACGTAGTAGTAGCCGTTGGCCTTGTAAAACTTCGGCCCTTCCAGCGTCTTGTAGCCGGGCAGCTTGTTGCCGTCGATGACGGTGGTGCCTTCCTTGTCGAGCAGCTTGCCGGCGTCCGGCGCCATGGCGCGCAGGGTCAGGATGTTGTTGAAGCCGGCGCGGCTCTTGGCCCAGCCGTGCAGCAGGTACGCCTTGCCGTCGTCGTCCCACAGCGGCGTCGGGTCGATGATGCCTTTGCCCGCCAGCAGCAGCTTGGGCGCGCTCCACGGGCCGTCGAAACGTTCCGCCGTGATGACGAAAATGCCGTGGTCCGGGTCCGGATAGAAGATCCAGAACTTGCCGTCGTGATAGCGCAGGCACGGCGCCCAGACGCCGTCGCCATGGCGCGGCACGGCGAAGCGCTCGGCCGGCACCAGCGCCGGCAGGGCGTGGCCGATCAGCTCCCAGTTGACCATGTCCTTCGAGGTCAGCAGCGGCAGGCCCGGCACGCTGTTGAAGCTCGACGACGTCATGTAATAGGTGTCGCCGACGCGGATGGCGTCCGGGTCTGAATAGTCGGCGTGCAGGATGGGATTCTGGTACTGGCCGTTGCCGAGGTCCGCCACCCATGGTTGCCTGGTGGTGGGGGGCTCGTTGACCGGACCGGTCTGGCACGCGGCCAGGGCCAGCGGCAGCAGCACGGCGCCGGCGATGTTGTGACGGTTCATGGTTTTCAGGTTCCTGGTCATGGCATCAGAATGTGTATTCAGCACGCAAGGTATAGGCGCGGCCGATCGGCTTGGCGATATTCTGCGCGAACACCACGCGCGAGCTCAGACGCTGGTTCGACAGCGGCGGTTCCTCGTTCAGCAGGTTGTTGACGCCGAAGGTCACCTTCAGGTTATCGGAGAATTTGTAGTTCGTGCTCAGGTTGTACAAGATGTAGTGGTCGATGACGTTGTAGAACGGCTGGCCGGGCTTTTGCGTCGGCAGCGCGTTGGTATCCTCGTAGCTGGACGTGTAGGACTGCGTCAGTTGGGCGCCGAACTTGGCGTAGTTCCACGAGAAGCGCAGGTTGTGCTTCCATTTGAAGATGTAGGTGTTGGCCGAGGTCGAGCCGGTCGCCAGCGCGCCCGGACGGCCGACGCTGTCGACCCAGGCGCCGCCGGCGTCGTTCTGGCCCTCGTACTTGTCGACATAGGTGCCGTCCAGGTTGACGCCGAACTTGCCCCATTGCTTGGTCGGCACCACGTAGCGGAAGGCGACGTCGACGCCGCGCGTGTGCAGCCCGCCCATGTTCATGCGGGTGACGACGATGTAGTCCAGGGTGCCGTCGGGGTTGCGCACGAACAGGTTGTTGTAGCGGTTGACGTCGGAGAAGATGGTGTCCTCGGTGATCTGCGCGATCGTGCCCTTCATCTTGATGTCCCAGACGTCGAACGACAACATCATGTTCTTGACCGGCTCGAGCACGATGCCGGCGGTGTAGGTGCGCGATTTTTCCGGATTCAAGTCGGGATTGGCGCCGGTCAGGGTGGTCAGCTGGGTGTTGCAGACGCGCGCCGGATCGAGGTTCAGGCCGGTATAGCGCGGATCGGTGGTCAGCACGCCGGTGTTCGGCTGCGACGGCGTCGCGCTCGGGCACAGCAGCGGATCGTCCCAGCGGTTGACCGACGGCGTCTTGGTGCGCGCCGCGCCGTACAGTTCCGGCAAGGTGGGCGCGCGGAAGCCGGTGCTG
>DATMSN010000667.1:0-5626 GCA_035565375.1 Duganella sp.
CCGGGCGCGAGCCGCGCACCGCCAGCCCGTTCGACCTCGGTTTCGCGCTCGGACCGCGCCTGAACGCCGCCGGCCGCCTGGAGGACATGTCGCTCGGGATCGAATGCCTGATCACCGACGACGAGGGCCGCGCCTGGGAACTGGCGCAACGTCTCAACGAGATCAACCTGAAACGGCGCGAGATCGAGGCCGAGATGCAGGACGCGGCGCTGCTGCACCTCGACGCCTACGAACCGGCCAACAGCAGCACCATCTGCGTGTTCGACGAATCGTGGCACCAGGGCGTGATCGGCATCGTCGCCTCGCGGCTCAAGGAAAAATTCTTCCGTCCGACGATCACCTTCGCGCCCGGCGCCGACGGCTGGATCAAGGGGTCGGGGCGCTCGATCCCCGGCTTCCACCTGCGCGACGCGCTCGACCTGGTCTACAAGAAGGCTCCCAGCCTGATCGACAAATTCGGCGGCCACGCGATGGCGGCCGGGCTGACCTTGCGCGCCGAGGCCTTCGACGCCTTCGCCGCCGCCTTCGAGGAAGTCGGCCAGGCGTGGCTGAGCAAGCAGCAGTTGGAGCGCATCGTCGAAACCGACGGACCGCTGGAGGACGCCTACTACACCACCGCCTTCATCGACCTGATGGCCGGCCAGGTATGGGGGCAAGGCTTCGCGCCGCCGGTGTTCTGCGACGAATTCCGCGTCGTCAGCCAGCGCATATTAAAGGAGCGCCACCTCAAACTGTTGCTGGAAAAGAACGGGGCGCGCTACGACGCCATCTGGTTCGGCCACGTCGACTCGCTGGGCGAACGCGCCAAGGTCGCGTTCCGCCTCGACGCCAACGAGTACAACGGCGTAACAAAAGTGCAATTATTGGTGGAGCACGCCGAACCGGCATAAGGCAAGACCCGCAGGTCGGGGGGCGCCCGATTCACTCCCCGATTGCTATCCATCCGAAAAAGGAGTATAAGTACTCCATTACCGGAGGATCTATGAATCTGACCTATGCTTACCCTCGCAGCCGCTTCGAGCCAACCGTCTTGGTGGACCTGAACGCCAAGGCCGAGCGCGAGCGGTTGTCCAAGTCGGCCCTCAAAGGCTTTTTCAAGCTCGTCGGCACGTGGCACGTGCGCGACGAGGACGCCCGCCAGCTGCTGGGCGGGCTATCGAGCAGCGCCTGGTACGAATGGAAGAAAAACCCGGAACGCACGCTGGAGGTGGACTGTATCACCCGCATCTCCTACCTGCTGGGCATCTACAAGGCGCTGCACATCATCTACGGCGACCAACTCGCCGACGAATGGGTCAACCTGCCCAACAACAACCAGATTTTTGAAGGCCGCACGCCGCTGGCGTACATGCTGGGCGGCGGCCTGCTGGCGATGCAAACCGTGCGTCAGTTATTAGATGCGCGCCGCGGAGGACTGTAAGTGCCGGTCAGCCTGATTCCACCCCTTACCACGCTGCGCCAATTCGATACTTGCCGTTTGCTGCCATCCCGGTTCGCCGACCTGGAGGATTCCGTGCTGTCGCCGCTGGCCGACAGCGACGCCATGCTGCGCGACCTGTTCGACCTTGACAACGCCACCAACGCGCGCCTGCGCACGCAAAACGGCGGCTCGGCCGGCATCAACGTCGACGAACTGGTGTTCGGCGTGCCGAACTTCCGCATCGTCAACGCCGCCTTCACCTACGCCCATCCGCAAGGCAGCCGCTTTAACGACAGCCGCCGTGGCGCGTGGTACTGCGCCTTCGACGTCGAGACCGCGCTGGCCGAAGTGAGCTTCCACAAGGCGGTGGAATACGCCGAGATCAACCGCTTCGACGACAGCGTGCAGTATCAGTGCATGCTGGCCGACTTCACCGCCACCTTCCACGATCTGCGCGGCCAGCCGCGCTACGACGGCTGCCTGTCGCCGGACAGCTATATCGACTCGCAGATACTGGCCGAACGCCTGCTCGACGGCGGCTCGCTCGGCATCATCTACCCGAGCGTGCGGCGCCCCAGCGGCACCAACCTGGCCTGCTTCCGTCCCGCGCTGGTGGGCAACGTGCGCAAAGGCGCCGCCTATCGCCTGACGTGGCAAGGCAGCCCCGAACCGACCATCGAGATTATCTAGATATGCAAACCAAACCTGAAAACGACACCGAACTGCGCCTCAAAGTCAACCGCGAAACCGCGCGCCTGCCGTGGACCGAGCTGCTCAAGCATTTCGCCGCCGGTAACGTGGTGTGGATCGCCAACTCGCTCGATCTGGTCGATGTCGCCGTGCGCATCTCGCACGACGACAAGGCCAACATCAGCCAGTGGATGAACGCCGGCCTGCTCGCGCGGGTCAGCGACGAGCAGGCGCAGGGCTGGCTGGAAGCCAACGCCGACCTGTGGGCGGTCGTCGTCAGCCCGTTCATCCTGGTACAGCAGGAAAAAGCGGTTCCAGCCAGCGTGCACTAAGCCGCTTAGAACTTGAAGCTGCCCGCGTCCAGGGTCAGCGAACCGCCACACGCAGGCGTGGTCGCCTCGCGATTGCCGCTGGCGGTGGACTGATTGCTCTCCCACACCGTGCTCACGCCGTACTTCATGAACTTGTACTGGATCGCCGTCGCCGGTGGCAGCTGGAAGGTGCGCGACCACGGCACGTTGGCGCCGCTGCCTTCGATGGTCAGCTGGTTGCTGGCGCCCGGCACCCAATTGCCCAGCTCCGCGCGGTTGCCGACCACGTAGACGTTCTGGCCGACCACCGTGTTGGCGTTCGCCACGCGGAAGGTCACCGGCACCGTGGCGCACGTGCCACCACCGCCACCACCGCCCACCTTCTGGTTGATGTGCAGCGCCACGGCCGGCACCACGGAACCGCCGTTGCCGGGAATGCTCACGCTGATCACGCCATTGGTGCCGACGGTCACGCTGTCGCTGGTGCAGGCGGTGCCGGCGGCGTTCAGCAGTCCGTGCGCGACGTTGCAGTAGGTCCCGGCGGGCAGCTGCGTTTGCAGCGAGGCGTTCCACGCCGCGCCATCGTTATTGATCGCGACATAGCCTTTCGCACCGCGGCCGAAGGCGATCTGGTTGCCGGTGCCGTTGGTGAAGTTGTCGACGCCCTGGCCGGACGTCACCGCGCGGAAAGCGACCATATTCGAGATATCGCTCCAGCGGTGGATGAAGTCCCACTGCTGGTTGATCAGCGGCGCGCCGCTGGCATCGAACGGGCTGGCGCTCGGCGGCCCCTGGTCATAGCTGGTGAAACGGAAGCCCGAGTGCAACTGCGCCGCGCCGTATGGCCACGCCAGCATGAAGATATTGGCCAGGTCGTAGCGCTTGGTGCCTTGCGTGTCGTTGGTGCCGCCGGAGACGTAATTGCTGGCCACCAGGGAGCTGCCATTGCGCTCCGTATCCCAGTTGTTGACGAAGACCGTCGCCTTCTCGCTCGGCACAAAGCCCCAGGTGCCGCCCCAGTTGCCCGGCGTGCCCATGATGGTGCGGATCTGCGACAGGCTGGCGCCGTTCTCGTTGCGGAAGACGGCCTTGATCGCATACGCATACTGGAACTCGTTCAGCGTACCGCTCGGGAAGTAGCTCGATCGGACCACATTGCTGTCCGGGATAACCTCCTGCGTGACCCACAGCGGCTCGCCGGACGTGGTGGTTTGCGTCACGCCGCTCATGATGGCCTGGATATCGGATGGCTGCATATGCTTGGCCGCGTCGAAGCGCACACCGTCCACGCCCATCGCGACCAACTTGTTCAGATAGGTCTTCACCTGGCCTTGCACGTAGGCGCCCTCGGTCTTCAGATCCGGCAGGCCGCTCAGGCGGCAGAACATCACATTGTTGCGGTTACCCGGCGAGCCGTAGTCGCCGCCGGCGATGTCGCAAGCCGGATGGAAATCGCTGCCGCTGAAGAAGGGATACGTCAGCGAAGTCGAATTCCACGCCGAGCCGTCGGTGGCGGTGCCGGCGCCCGCCGCCAGGTGATTGACCACGACGTCCGCGTAGATGCGCACCTTGGCGGCATGGCAGGTATTGACCATGGCCTGGAACTCGGCCTCCGTGCCCATATTACTCTTGAGCGAATTGAAGTTGACGGGCTGGTAGACGTCCCACCAGGTACCGAGGCTGGCCGCCGCCGTCGGCGGCGACACCTGCACCGCGCCATAACCCTGCGGGCCTAGCCAATTGGTGCATTCCTTGGCGATGTCGTTCCACTTCCAGCGGAACATCTGTACCGAGGTGTCGGGCGCGTTCAGCGCGGCGTGCGCCGGCACGGCCATCAGGCCGCTCAGCAAACCTGCCGCGCAAAGGGATTTCATCAGACTGCGTTGTGTCGAATTGATCATCATGTGTCCTTATCGTTATGTTTAGGGAAATGCTGTCTCCCATGCAAAATGTAGCAGAACTACAGTAAACATCAACTGAAATTTAAACTTTTTCTCCTTGTTCGTCACGCTCAGTGTAAGACGACTACAAATATATATGTAGTCGTGATACGGATCGGAATATCAAACATGTGAAAAAAGTCATTAGACGGCAGCCGACCGCTGGCACAGCATGGGACCGCTGTACACACCTAAAAAAAACGGAGACAAACATGAATAAATTCAGCCACCTGAAAAAGTGGGCGGCCGTCGGCTGCCTTGCACTCGCCTCGCCCTTCGCCGGCGCCACTACCTGGACGCTGACCGGCGCGGTCGTTACCCACGACCCGAGCATCTACAAGGAAGGCAATACCTGGTGGATCACCGAGACCAGCGACACCGGCATCGGCGTCAAATTCTCGCCGGACGGCCGCGCGTGGACGCAAGGCGTCAGCATCTTCGGTGGCGGGCTGTCGTGGTGGGGCCAGTACAACGGCAACACCAAAACCGTCTGGGCGCCGGATATCCACGTCTGGAACGGCAAGGCGATCATGTACTACGCGGTGTCACGCTTCGGCCAGCAGAAATCGGCGATCGGCCTGGCCACGGCCAGCAGCATCGCCAAGGGTGACTGGGTCGACAAGGGCACGGTCATTACGTCGGCGTCCGGCGATAATTTCAACGCGATCGATCCCAACTTCGTCGTCGACAAATCCGGCCAACCCTGGCTGAGCTACGGCTCCTTCTGGGACGGCATCTTCCTCACCCGCGTCGATGCCAACACGCTCAAGCCCATCGGCGCCAAAACCCGCCTGGCCGACGACGCCACCGGCATCGAAAACCCGTTCATCATCGCCAACGGCTCTTACTACTACCTGTTCGTGTCGAAAGGCTCCTGCTGCGCCGGCGCCAACAGCACCTATCACATATCCTACGGCCGCTCCACCAGCATCACCGGACCTTACCTGGACAAGAATGGCGTCGACATGCGCAACGGCGGCGGCACCGTGCTCGATTCGGGCGGCGCGCGCTTCATCGCTCCTGGTGGCGAATCGATCAGCAACGGCGCGATGGTGCGTCACCGCCTCGACAGCCAAAACAACTACAACGGCGTGCTGTTCATCAGCGACCTGTTCTTCACCAACGGCTGGCCGACTTTCTAATGGCGTACCAGGCGAACAACAAGCGCTGGCCGGTGATGCTGTCGGCTGCGGCCGGCGGCGTCCTCGGCGCGACGGCGCTGTTTTGGGGGCGGTCGTCCGGCGACGAGCCGGCTGCCGTCCCCG
>DATMSN010000668.1:0-4745 GCA_035565375.1 Duganella sp.
GCCGCCGCGCCAGCCGCCGCCGCCGCCGCACCGGCGCCGGCTCCCGCGCCACAAAAGGGCGACACCGCCTGGATGATGGTCTCGACCCTGCTGGTGATTCTGATGACGATTCCTGGCTTGGCGCTGTTCTACGGCGGCCTGGTCCGTTCCAAAAACATGCTGTCGATCCTGATGCAGGTCTTCATGGTCTTCGCGCTGATCGTGGTGCTGTGGTGCGTGTACGGCTATTCGCTGGCATTCACCGAGGGCAACGCCTTCTACGGCAAATTCGACCGTGCCTTCCTGAACGGCATCTGGGACCCGGCCAAGGGCGCGTTCTCGTACGCCGCCACCTTCAGCAAGGGCGTGGTGATTCCTGAATTTATCTACGTCGCCTTCCAGGCCACGTTCGCCGCCATCACCTGCGGCCTGATTGTCGGCGCCTTCGCCGAACGCGCCAAGTTCACCGCCGTGCTCGCTTTCGTCGTGCTGTGGTTCACCTTCGCCTACCTGCCGATCGCCCACATGGTCTGGTTCTGGACCGGTCCGGACGCGATCAAGGATGCCGCCACCGCCGCCACCGAAGGCGCGAAAGCCGGCTTCCTGTTCCAAAAAGGCGCGCTGGACTTCGCCGGCGGCACCGTGGTGCACATCAACGCCGCCGTTGCCGGCCTGGTCGGCGCCTACATGATCGGCAAGCGCGTCGGCTACGGCCGCGAATCGATGGCCCCGCACTCGGTCACCATGACCATGATCGGCGCGTCGCTGCTGTGGGTGGGCTGGTTCGGTTTCAACGCCGGTTCGGCGCTGGAAGCGGCCGACATCGCCGCGCTGGCCTTCATCAACACCTTGCTGGCGACCGCCGCCGCCACCGTGTCGTGGGTCTTCGCCGAATGGATCTTCAAAGGCAAGCCATCGATGCTCGGTGGCGCCTCGGGCGCGGTGGCCGGTCTGGTCGCCATCACCCCGGCCTGCGGTTTCGTCGGTCCGATGGGCGCGCTGATCATCGGCCTGGCCGCCGGCGTCATCTGCCTGTGGGGCGTCAATGGTCTGAAACGCCTGCTGGGCGCTGACGATTCCCTGGACGTGTTCGGCGTCCACGGCGTCGGCGGTATCCTCGGCGCGCTGCTGACCGGCGTGTTCGCCGCGCCGTCGCTGGGCGGCCAGGGCATCTTCGACTACGTCGCCAACAAGGCGTCGGCGGACTACTCGATCATGGGTCAGGTCACCACCCAGGCGACCGCCGTCGGCGTCACCATCCTGTGGTCGGCCGTGGTCTCGTTCATCGCTTACAAACTGGTCGACGTCGTCATCGGCCTGCGCGTTCCGGAAGAGGAAGAGCGCGAAGGCCTGGATATCACCACCCACGGCGAATCCGCTTACCATGTTTAATTGATAAGGCTGTTCCGGCCCGCCACGGCGGGTCGATACAAAAGCGTCCCGAATGGGGCGCTTTTTTCATTTCCACCTTTAAAATAGGGTTTTCGCCCCGATTTGGGCTATCTGCAAGGTAATATTTGAGGTTCTGTTGCCTGGAGGGCCGTCCTCCCGCACATTTAAGGAAGTAATCATGGTTCCCCATCTCGTCACGGCTCTGACCGGCCCGTTGCTCGATCTTGAAGAGAAAATCCTGGCCGCCACGCCGGCCATTGAGCGCTGGTTCCGCCTGGAGTGGCAGGAACACACGCCGCCGTTCTATTGCTCGGTTGATATGCGCAACGCCGGCTACAAGCTGGCGCCGGTCGACACCAACCTGTTCCCCGGCGGTTTCAACCACCTGGCCACGGAAATGCTGCCGCTGTCGGTGCAGGCCGCGATGGCCGCGATCGACAAATACTGTCCGGACGCGCGCAACCTGCTGCTGATCCCGGAAGTCCACGAGCGCCACCCGACCTATTGGCAGAACATCGCCCGGCTGATGCAGATTTTCCGCCAGACCGGCCTGCACGTGCGGCTCGGTTCGCTGTCGCCGGAGGTGACGCAGCCGACCCCGCTGGCTCTGCCGGACGGCAATATGCTGGTGGTCGAGCCGCTGGTGCGCTCGGCCAACGGCCGCCGCCTGGGCCTCAAGGACTTCGATCCGTGCACGATTTTGCTCAATAACGACCTGTCGGCCGGCATTCCGGACATCCTGCAGAACATCCACGAGCAGAGCCTGCTGCCGCCGCTGCACGCCGGCTGGGCCGTGCGCCGCAAGAGCAACCACCTGAACGCCTACGACGAGGTGGCGAAGAAATTCGGCAAGCTGATCGGTGTCGATCCGTGGATGCTCAACCCGTTCCACGCCAAGTGCGACGCGGTCAACTTCCGCACCGGCGACGGCTACGATTGCCTGGCCGCCAACGTCGACGCGCTGCTGGCCAAGATCAAGAAGAAGTACAAGGAATACGGCATGAAGGACCAGAAGCCGTTCGTGATCGTCAAACCGGACGCCGGAACCTACGGCACCAGCATCCTGACGATCAAGGATTCCAGTGAAATCAAGGACTTGAGCCAGGCCCAGCGCGACAAGATGATCGTCATCAAGGATGGCAAGGAAGTGACCGACTTCATCATCCAGGAGGGCGTGCCGACCTTCGAGAGCATCAAGGACGACGTCGCCGAGCCGGTGGTGTACATGATCGACCGCTACGTGGTGGGCGGTTTCTACCGCGTGCACGCGGAAAAGGGCATCGACCAGAACCTCAACGCGCCCGGTTCCCAGTACGTGCCGCTGGCGTTCGCCCAGCAGCACGCGGTGCCGGACCTCAAGGCCAAGCCGGGCACGGCGGCGCCGAACCGCTTCTATGTCTACGGCGTGGTGGCGCGCCTGGCGCTGCTGGCGGCGTCGCTGGAAATGGAACGCACCGACCCGAATCCCGAGGTGTATTGACCATGTATTAACTGTTTACAAACGGCAGCGGGCGGGCGGCCAGCCCCGCTCCCCGGTGCCGGCGGCGAATCTCGGCTAAAATCAGGCATTACCCAGACTGGATGCGCCCATGAAAATAGCTTTCCTCGCCGATCCCTTGGCCAGTTTCAAGACCTACAAGGATTCGACCTACGCCATGATGGTCGAGGCCGCCAAGCGCGGCCACACCGTCTACGCCTTCGAGCAAAAAGACATGGCCGTCAACGCCGGCGTGGCCTACGCCAACGTTGCCGAAATCACCATTCTGGACGACGCCAAGGACTGGTACCGCGCCGCGCCGGCCGTCGAAACCAACCTCGGCGAGTTCGACGCCATCGTCCAGCGCAAGGACCCGCCGTTCGACATGGAGTACATCTACGGCACCTATATGCTGGAGCTGGCCGAGAAGCAGGGCGCCAACGTGTTCAACAAGCCGTCGGCCATCCGCGACCACAACGAAAAGCTGGCGATCGCCCAGTTCAGCGAATTCACCTCGCCGACCCTGGTGACGGCCGACGAGGCGCGCCTGCGCGCCTTCCAGGCCGAGCATGGCGACGTCATCCTCAAGCCGCTCGATGGCATGGGCGGCACCGGCATCTTCCGCGTCAAGCCCGACGCGATGAACCTGGGCGCCATCATCGAGACGCTGACCGACAACGGCCGGCGCACGATCATGGCCCAGCGCTTCATCCCGGACATCGCCAAGGGCGACAAGCGCATCCTCGTCATCGGCGGCAAGCCGGTGCCGTTTTCGCTGGCGCGCATCCCGCAAAACGGCGAGGTGCGCGGCAATCTGGCGGCCGGCGGCCTTGGCGTGGCGCAACCTTTGACCGAACGGGACTTCGAAATCGCCCACGCCCTCGGTCCGGTGCTAGCCGCGCGCGGCCTGTTGCTGGTAGGATTGGACGTGATCGGGGATTGCCTCACGGAAGTCAACGTTACCAGCCCGACCTGTTTCCAGGAAATCACCCAGCAGGCCGGCTTCCCGGTGGCGGCGATGTTCCTGGACGCGGTCGAGGCGGCCGTCGCGACGGCGGCGCGGGCCCGATGAGGGATATTCAAAATAATTTTGCCGGACGGCCTCAAAAACCTCCGCGCTCACTGGCGGTTTAAGAATATGGTTGGCATACTGCTTATGACGCACGCACCGCTGGGGCAAGCCTTCATCGCCGCCTGCGCGCATGTGTTCCGTGGTCCCACCGAGCGGCTCGAGGCGATCGACGTGATCGCCGACCAGGACCTCGGCGAAGTGCAGGCGCTGGCGGCGGCGGCGATCAAGCGCCTCGACGACGGCGACGGCGTGTTGATCATGACCGATGTCAAGGGCGGCACCCCCGCTAATTGCTGCGACCGTTTGGCGGACGCGGGCAGGGTGGAGGTGATCGCCGGCATCAGTTTGCCGATGCTGCTGCGCGCCATCACCTACCGGCGCGACACGCTGGACGTGGTGGTCGAGATGGCCCTGGCCGGCGCGCAAAGCGGAGCGGTGCGCGTCGACAATCGGATTCGCGTCGTGTAGTCCCGGCGCGGGAATTTTTTGTGCGGCTTATTTTGTGCGGCCTTCTCACTGAGACAGAAGAAAAAAATGATTCAACAAGAACTTGAGATTATCAACAAACTCGGGCTGCACGCCCGGGCGTCCGCCAAATTCACCCAGCTGGCAGCAAAGTTTCAAAGCGACGTATGGCTCACCCGCAACGCGCGCCGCATCAACGCCAAGTCCATCATGGGCGTGATGATGCTGGCCGCCGGCAAGGGCGCCAAGGTCACCCTGGAGGCCGACGGCGCCGATGAAAGCGAATGCATCGCCGCCCTGTCGGCGCTGGTCAACGACAAGTTCGGCGAAGGCGAGTAATGCCCTCGGATCGCAGCCGTT
>DATMSN010000669.1:0-2554 GCA_035565375.1 Duganella sp.
GTCGGCCGGGTTCGGGTTGGCCGGCGGCGGCCGGTTCGACAAGGTGCCGGGCACGCCCATGGCCATGCGGTTGCGGTCCTGCTCCTCGCGCATGGCCTCGCTGGTGACCTTCGGATCGGCGCCGAATTTCTCGACCGTCTCCTCGATCTTGTCGTTGTCGACGGCGGCCATCACGCTGAGGCGGAAGTTGTCGTCGCCGATGACCGGACCGAGCAGGTTCTTGACGTTGGCCTTGACCTCGTCCTGGATGCGCTTGCCGTTCTCGTTGCCGGCGCTGCCGGCGTCGAAGCCCTCGGTCAGGTCGATGTGCGACGACAGCAGGTTGCCGGTCTGGTCGACCAGGCTCACGCGCTGCGGGCTGAGGCTGGCGACGCTGCCGGCGACCATGTTGACGACGGCGGCGATCGCTTCCGGCTGCAGGGTGCGGCCCGGCTTGAGCGCCACCACCACCGAGGCCGACGACTTGTCGCCGTCGGACGACACGAACGAGGTCGACTTGGCGATCGACAGGTGCACGCGGGCGTGGGCGATGGCGTCCATGGTCATGATCGACTGCGCCAGTTCGCCCTCGAGGCCGCGGCGGAAGCGCACGTCCTGGACGAACTGCGACACGCCCAGCGGGTCGTTCTTGTCCATCAGTTCGAGGCCGGCCGGCAACTGGGCGGTGACGCCCTTGGCCGCCAGCAGCATGCGCACCTTGCCCAGCATCGACGCCGGCACCAGCACCTGGCCGCTCTCCGGATGCAGGCGGTAGGGGATGTGGTCGGTGTCGAGCACGGTCATCATGTCGGACGCGGACACCTTCTCGCGCGCGCCGAACACCGGCTTGTAGCCGGATTGGTCGTTCCACAGGTACATCAGCACCAGCGCGGTCACGCCGATCGCCAGCAGCAGCAGCGGATACAGGTTCTTGAGCAGGTTCGGTGGCAGCGACATGGCGGCCGGGCTGGTGCGCCAGCGACCGAAGGCGGTCTTGATGGTGTTGATCACGTTGATTGCTTTCGCGTTGTGGGTGCGCGGGGGGTGGAGTGGTTGTCGGCGGTTACAGCGGCAACTTGATGAGCTCGTCGACGGCGCCCATCACTTTGTTGCGCACCTGCATCAGCATCGAGAACGACAGGCTCGCTTCCTGGCTGGCCAGCATGGCGCCGACCAGGTCGTCGCTCTTGCCGGCGTCGACGTCGGCCATCTTCTGGCCGGCGGCGGCGTCGCCCTCGTTGACCTTGCCGACCGCGTCCTTCATCGACTGCGCGAACGAGAAGGCCGGGTGGGCCTCGCCGCCGGCCTGCAGGTGGAACTGGGCGGCCGGCGCGATGGCGCTGTTGCCCAGCGTTTGCGCCGCGTTGGTCAGCGACGCCAGATCGGCCTGAATCAGGCTGGAGAATCCATTACTCATGCTTGTTACCTCCTGTTGCGTGGGCGTGCGCGCCGCGCCGTCCCCACCTGTCTACCATATCCAGATTGCCGGTCAGCAGCAAGCGCCGCGTGGCCTAAGCGCCGATTGCTTGTGCTTGCCACGTCGTGTCTATCGCATTCGTGCTACACATCCTGTTTTGCATGTCACAGTCTTGTGGGAAAGAGGGCGATAGCGCTGTCGGCCGAACCCTGACGCTATGCGCTGAGGCAATTGAGTCGGGCGGTGTCGGGCGTCGGGAAAATGTCACGTTTTGAGCGTACCCTGGTTAAATGTTCGCGCCGCCGGTCGAGCGAGCGGCGAAAAGTGTTTTCTCTGGGAAAATACCGTTATAAATCATTCACTAAGGGCTGTTTGTTAAGGTTTGTTGCATTGCAGCGATTGCTCTATGAGGCTGCGTTCAGCTTACCGGCTAGCAATATTCTTGTAAAGGTTTATTTGCCCTACGTAAACATCCTGCGACAAATATTGTTCCATAGTAATAATGTGAATTTTGATGTATGCTGCGACTAGCGATCCCGTCCGAGTTTGGCTATGCTGTTGCGATGCGCTAAATTTTGCGCGGGAACTAACCAGTTTTTGGCTGGATAGTGCGATGATGGAGGAGTATGAAGAATTACCCGACCTGGCCCTAACACCCGACCTGGCCCTAACATGACAACCACCAAACCGACTGCGCACCATCAGGTTCTCGATCCCTGCTTGCTGGGCCGTCCCGTGCACCTGCTGCACATCTTCGCGGCCCAGTTGCGCGACGATCTGGCGCAGGCCATGCGCCTGAACATGAACCGTCGCTACTGGGGCGGGTTCCGGGTCGAGGACGTGCAGTTCACCCGCTACGACGGCGAACAGCGCGGCCGCTGGTTGAGTTTTGCCGCCCCGGCCGGTCACATTTCCTTCTCGCTCGAACGCAAGGTGTTGCTTAGCGTCCTCAACTATCGCTACGGCAGCAGTGGCAAGTCCGACAACAGCCAGGCCGCCGTCGACGAAAACACGGTGCGCGTGACCGCCACCGAGGAGCGCCTCGCTGTGGTTTTGGGGCAACAGCTGGCCGGCACCCTGGCCGGCCGCATCGAGCTCAACCTGCCGGCGGTCGACAAGCCGGCCGCCGCCGACGGCGAGGAAGACGGCGTCGACACC
>DATMSN010000670.1:0-1788 GCA_035565375.1 Duganella sp.
CGGCGAACTTTCTCCAAGGGCGCCGGTCACACATGCGTGATGGTCGACGTCATTCCGCCGATCACGGCAACTGACGGTGGCGACATGTCCCTCTCGGAATTCATTCCCCAGCATATCGATACCATCCTGGACGAATGGACGCGTTTCGCCACCACGTTGGCACCCCGCAAACATAAGCTCGACCAGACGATGTTGCTCGACCACGCCAGACACATGCTGGAGGCGATCGCGGCCGACCTCGC
Source organism: Duganella sp. (assembly GCA_035565375.1). Classification (GTDB taxonomy): domain Bacteria; phylum Pseudomonadota; class Gammaproteobacteria; order Burkholderiales; family Burkholderiaceae_D; genus Rugamonas. The sequence goes on from DATMSN010000670.1 coordinate 243, forward strand.
GCTGCCGGAATCGGCTGTCGAGCAAACGAAGAAATCCAAGGGACAAGGCCGCGACAGGCAGGCGTTGCGGGGGGAACAATCGGCCGCGACGCAACACGGCGTGGCGCGCATGCATTCCGGCTTCAGCCTGATCGCGGCGGTGTCCGAATACCGGGCCTTGCGCGCCAGCGTGACGCGGCTGTGGGAGCGCGCGCAGGGAAACCAGCCGATGCCGCCCGCCGGCGTGGTCGACCTGATCCGGTTCAACGAGGCGATCGACCAGGCGCTGAGCGAATCGGTCACCAGCTACTACTTCGAGAAGGAACAGCGAACCCGGGTGTTCGACGCCATCCTCTCGTCGACGCCCGACCTCAGCTTCACCTTCGACCTCGACGGCAAATTCACCTACGCCAACAAGGCGCTTCTGGACCTGCTGCATCTGCCGCTGCACGAGGTGCTGGAGAAAAATCACCAGGACCTCGGCATCCCCGACGCGGCGGAAAAAGACGGACAGGTGCGGTTCGTCATCCATTCCGCGCAGCACGTGCGCGGCGAGGGGCGCTTCGCGCCGCCGCCGGCCCCAGCCGAGATGTTCGAGTACATTCTCGTCCCCGTGGTGGGCGAGGACGGCCACGTCGAAGCCGTCGCCGGCACCGCGCGCAACATCACCGACCGCAAGGCCGAGGAGCTGCGCAACTGGCGGCGGGCCAACTTCGATCCGTTGACGGGCCTGCCCAACCGCTGCCTGTTCAGCGACCGGCTGGAACAGGAGGTGCGCCACGCCTGCCGCTCCGGCGCGCCGATCGCCCTGTTGTTTATCGACCTCGACAAATTCAAGGACGCGAACGACCGCTACGGCCATGACGCCGGCGACCTGCTGCTGCACCACGCGGCGGCGCGCATGCGCTCGTGCGTGCGCGAGACCGACACCGTGGCCCGCCTCGGCGGCGACGAGTTCACGATCCTGTTGCAAGACCTGGGCGAGAACGGGCACGTGGAAAACGTCGCCAGCAAGATACTGCGGCAGATGGAAAAGCCGTTCCATATCCAGCGGCATGACATCGGCATCAGCGCCAGCATCGGCATCGCGCTGGCGCCCTCGGACGCCGACACGCCGGACGCGCTGATGGCGCACGCCGACCACGCCATGTACGTCTCCAAGGCGGCGGGCGGCAACCGCTTCAGCTTTTTCTCACGAGCGAAACAATGAGCCAACCGCGCCACACCGGCGCCGGCTATGTACTAAACCGCACGGACCACGGCCACCGGAGGGACCATGCTGCAGGCAGACCACCAATCCTTCCCTCCGCCCGAGCCGTTCCGACGTGGCGGAACGGCAACATGGTCATAGTATTCCCCGCCCTACCGCCCCGCGAAATCCGTGCCCGACGCCGTCGAGCCGTTCCGCAGGCAGCGGCGCAACTACCACCAAAGGATTCATCATGAAACATGCACTGATCTTGCTCGCCCTGTCCTCCACCCTCGCCTTGACCGCTTGCCAGCGCGAAACGCCGCCACCGGTGGTGCAAGTTGTCGCCGGCCCGGCCGGCGCGCCCGGCCCAACGGG
>DATMSN010000671.1:0-2382 GCA_035565375.1 Duganella sp.
GCTCCGGCCGTTCCATGCGCCGGTACAAGGCCGCGCGCAGGGCGCGTACCGGTGGGCTGTCTATCAAGGGAGACTTTCAATAGTCGAAAAGAGCGCACGATTTTACTACTATCCGGCACTTGATAATATTTCGATATGAAAAGCGATATGGCAGCGGCTCCAGCGTCGACCGGCCGCCGCCAGCCCCTCCTTCACCTCGATGGGGTCACTTGTCGAGGATAACGATCGGCTTGCCCTTTTCCACCACGTAGGTGGCCAGTTCCGACGTGGTGCCGGCGCCGACGTTCCTGGCCGAATGCACCGCGCCGGCCGGGATGTAGATCGACTCGCCGGCCTGGAGGCGGACGGTCTTGCCGTTCAGTTCGTATTCGATGACGCCGTTCAGCACGTAGGCGATCTCGACGCCAGGGTGGGAATGTTTCGGGAACGAGGCGCCGGTGGCGAAATCGACGCGCACCTGAATCGCTTCCCGGGTGCCATCGAACGCGTCGCGCACGGTTTCGGTACGGGCGATCCCTTTCGCATCGAACTTGGGCATCGGCAGGGGCGCGGCGGCGACGTGGTCGTGCGCGGCCGATTGCGCCTGGGCGTGTTGGCAGATAAGCGCCACCGACGCGGCGGCGATAGCGGTTTTGATGATTGAATTCATGTTTTTTCCTGTTGAAATGACTTGGTTGATCCGGGCGGCAATCGCTGGTCGTCGATTGCCGCGCATATTTGAGTTGTATTACACTAGCGGCCGTCCCCCGCCCAGTCCACGGAGCACACGTGTCGAGCAGTACCGAACCATCCAGCACTTCCCGGCCAGTCCGCATCCTCCTCGTCGACGATCATCCGATGATCCTGGCGGGGCTGGCCGACACCATCGCCAACGAGGCCGACCTGCGCGTGGTGGGCGAACTCGACGATGGCGCCCCCGTGCTCGACGCGTTCGAGGCGCTGCGGCCGGACATCACCATCATGGACATCGCCATGCCGGGGCTGGACGGCCTGCAGGCGCTCGAGGCGCTGCGGCGGCGGCACGGCCAGGCGCGCGTGATCATGTTGACGACCTTGCGTGGCGACCATCAGATGCGCCGCGCGCTCGAACTGGGCGCGGCCGGCTTCCTGATGAAACACACGCTGCGCAAGGACCTGATCGCGGCGATCCGGGCGGTGCACGCGGGCCGGCGCTGGGTGCCCGACGACGTGGCGCGCACGCTGGTCGAACACCTGGGCCAGCCCAATCTGAGCGAGCGCGAGATGGACGTGCTGCGCAGCGCCGCCGCCGGCAACGGCAACAAGCAGATCGGCGTGCGCCTGGGCATCGCGGAGGACACCGTCAAGGCGCACATCCGCACCATCCTCGCCAAACTCGGCGCGAACGACCGTACCCACGCGGTGGCCATCGCGCTCAAGCGCGGCATCATCTCCCTCTAGCCTTAGCCCTTGATAAAAGCCAGCAGATCGTTGTTGACCCGGTCCTTGTGGGTGTCGGTCAGGCCGTGCGGCGCGCCTGGATAGACCAGCAGCTTGGCGTGCTTGACGATCGCGGCGGCCGCCTTGCCCGACGCGTCGATCGGCACGATCTGGTCGTCGTCGCCATGGATGATCAAGGTCGGCTTGTCGAACTTTTTGAGGTCGGCGCGGAAGTCGGTCTCCGAGAACGCCTTGATCGAGTCGTAGGTGTTCTTGTGGCCGGCCTGCATGCCCTGCGCGGTCCACGAGTTGATCAAGCCCTGCGAGACCTTGGCGCCCGGACGGTTGAAGCCGAAGAACGGGCCGGAGGCGATGTCGATATAGAGCTGGGCGCGGTTGGCGACCGAGCCGGCGCGGATGCCGTCGAACACTTCGATCGGCAGGCCGCCCGGATAGTCGGCGGTCTTGAGCATCAGCGGCGGCACGGCCGACACCAGCGCCAGGCCGGCGACGCGTTTGGTGCCGTGGCGGCCGACATAGCGCGCCACCTCGCCGCCGCCGGTGGAAAACCCGACCAGCACCGCGTTCTTCAGATCCAGCGCCTCGATCACCTGGGCCAGGTCGTCGGCGTAGTGGTCCATGTCGTTGCCGTCCCAAGGCTGGGAGGAACGGCCGTGGCCGCGGCGGTCGTGGGCGATGCAGCGGTAGCCGCGATCGGCCAGGAACAGCATTTGCGATTCCCAGCTGTCCGAGTTGAGCGGCCAACCGTGGCTGAAGACGACCGGCTGGCCGTTCTTCGGCCCCCAATCCTTGTAGTACAGCGTGACGCCGTCGCGCGTGGTCAGCGTGGCGACCTGGCGGGTCTGTTTGGATGGCGCGGCGGCGGACTTCGATCAGTCGAAGCCCGCCCTACTCCGATTTGCAACAATCAGGACTTGGCGAACGCCAGGAAATCGGCGTTGAACTTGTCCTTGTGGGTGTCGG
>DATMSN010000672.1:0-5297 GCA_035565375.1 Duganella sp.
CAGCACCTGCGCCGAGGTGTCGGCGATGGTGCGGCTCCAGGTCGGCGCGCCGTGCTGGTCGGCCACCACGCGCAGCTCGTCGCGCTCCCTGGCCAGGCGCAGCATGGTCAGCAGGAAATTCTTGCCACGCATGCCATACACCCAGCTGGTGCGGAAGATCAGATGCGGAATGCCGGCCTCGGCGATGGCTTGCTCGCCGGCCAGCTTGCTGGCGCCGTAGACGTTCAGCGGCCCGGTCGGGTCGTCCTCCACGCGCGGCGCCGGGTCGCCGCCGTCGAACACATAGTCGGTCGAATAATGCACCATGGCCGCGCCCAGCAGTTTGGCTTCGCGCGCCATCAGCCCGGGGGCCTCGGCGTTGACGCGGTGCGCCAGTTCCGGCTCGCTCTCGGCCTTGTCGACCGCCGTGTAGGCGGCCGGATTGACGATCAGCCCCGGCTTGACCTGGCGGATGACGTCGCGCACCTGGTCGAGGTCGGACAAGTCCATGACGCCGCGATCGACCGCCACCACTTCGCCCACGCCCTGCAGGCTGCGCGCCAGCTCGTACCCCACCTGGCCGGTGGCGCCGGTGAGCAAAATCTTCACGCGAACACCTCGGCGGCGGCCAGCGGCACGGCGGCCTGGTCCTTGTGCGACAAGGTCGGCGTCACGTCCAGCGGCCAGACTATGCCGATGGCCGGATCGTTCCACAGGATGGCGCGCTCGTGCTCGGGCGCCCAATAGTCGGTGGTTTTATAGAGGAACTCGGCGTTGTCGCTGGTGACCACGAAGCCGTGCGCGAAGCCGGCCGGTATCCACATCTGGCGCATGTTTTCCGCGCTGAGCTCGACGCCGTACCACTGGCCGAAAGTCGGCGAGCCCTTGCGGATGTCGACGGCCACGTCGAACACCGCGCCGGCCGTCACGCGCACCAGCTTGCCCTGCGGCTGCTGGATCTGGTAATGCAGGCCGCGCAGCACGCCCCGGCGCGAGCGCGAGTGGTTGTCCTGCACGAAGGCGGCCGTCACGCCGGTCGCCTCGGCGAACTGGCGCGCGTTGTAGCTTTCGTAGAAAAAACCGCGCTCGTCGCCGAACACGCGCGGCTCGAGCACCAGCAACCCTTCCAACGGCGTGGTGACGACCTTCATCGTGGCACGACCTTGTCTTCCAATATCTGCAACAGATACTGGCCATAATTGTTCTTCTTCAGCGGCTCGGCCAGCTTGCGCAGCTGGGCGGCGTCGATATAGCCCTTGCGATAGGCGATCTCTTCCGGACATGCCACCTTCAAGCCCTGGCGCTTTTCGATGGTGGCGATGAACTGGCCCGCCTCCAGCAGCGATTCGTGGGTGCCGGTGTCGAGCCAGGCCATGCCGCGCCCCATCACCTCGACGTTGAGCTGCTGCTTTTCCAGATACACGCGGTTGACGTCGGTGATCTCGAGCTCGCCACGGGCCGACGGCTTGATGCCGGCGGCGATGTCGCACACCTGATTATCGTAGAAATACAGGCCGGTGACCGCGTAATTGGATTTGGGCTGCTTGGGTTTTTCCTCGATCGACACGGCCTGGCGGTCGCCATCGAACTCGACCACGCCGTAGCGCTCCGGGTCCTGCACGTGGTAGGCGAACACGGTGGCGCCGGCGGCCTGTTCGCTGGCGTGGTTGAGCAGCGCGTCGAGATCGTTGCCGTAATAGATGTTATCGCCCAGGATCAGCGCCGACGGCGCATCGCCGACGAATTCCTTGCCGATGATGAAGGCCTGCGCCAGCCCGTCCGGCGACGGCTGCACCGCGTAGCTGATGTGGATGCCCCACTGGCTGCCGTCGCCCAGCAGGTCCTGGAAGCGCGGCGTGTCCTGCGGCGTCGAGATCAGCAGGATCTCGGTCATGCCGGCGAGCATCAGCACCGTCAGCGGGTGGTAGATCATCGGCTTGTCGTAGATCGGCAGCAGTTGCTTCGACACGCTCATCGTCACCGGATACAGACGGGTGCCGGAGCCGCCGGCCAGAATGATGCCCTTGCGGCGGTTGCCTGGAGTGGTGCTCATTATTATTGGCCTTCGCGATTAAAGTAGTTCGTTTCCACCCATTTGGCGTAGCTGCCCGACTGCACGTCGCCGACCCAGGCCTGGTTGTCCAGGTACCATTGCACGGTCTTGGCGATGCCGGTCTGGAAGGTCTCGGCCGGCTTCCAGCCCAGTTCGCGCTCGAGCTTGCGGGCGTCGATGGCGTAGCGGCGGTCGTGGCCCGGACGGTCCTTGACATAGGTGATCTGCGCGCGGTAACTGGCGCCGTCGGCCTTCGGGGCGACCTTGTCGAGCATGTCGCACAAGGTGTGCACCACGTCCAGGTTGGCCATCTCGTTCCAGCCGCCGACGTTGTAGGTCTCGCCCAGGCGGCCGGCCTCGAGCACGCGGCGGATCGCCGCGCAATGGTCGCTGACATACAGCCAGTCGCGCACCTGCTGGCCGTCGCCGTAGATCGGCAGCGGCTTGCCGGCCTGCGCGTTGGCGATGATCAGCGGGATCAGCTTTTCCGGGAAGTGGTACGGGCCGTAGTTGTTCGAGCAGTTGGTCGTCACCGTCGGCAAACCGTAGGTATGATGGTAGGAACGCACCAGATGGTCGGACGCGGCCTTCGACGCCGAATACGGGCTGTTCGGCGCGAACGCGGTCGTTTCGCTGAACGGCGCGTCGTCCGGGCCGAGCGTGCCGTAGACCTCGTCGGTCGACACGTGCAGGAAGCGGAACGCCGCCTTGTCCGAGTCCGGCAGCGCCGACCAGTAGGCGCGCGCGGCCTCGAGCAGGCTGAAAGTGCCGTTGATGTTGGTGTTGATGAACTCGCCGGGACCGAGGATCGAGCGGTCGACGTGGCTTTCGGCGGCGAAGTGGACGACGGCGCGCGGCTGGTGCCGCTGGAACAGTTCCAGCACCTGGGCCTGGTCGCAGATGTCGCCGCGCACGAAAATGTGGCGCGGGTCGTTTTTCAGCGACGCCAGGTTGTTCAGATTGCCGGCGTAGGTCAGCTTGTCATAATTGACAACAGGCTCGTCGGACTGCGCCAGCCAGTCGAGGACAAAGTTTGAACCGATGAAACCGGCACCACCCGTAACAAAAATCATTTAGTATCCCGCAGCAAAGAGTCAAAACAGTCGTAAGAGTGATTTTATGTGAAACTGCACTGCCCACGGGCAAAAATCAACACTCGCACTCTGATTTCAGGGTAATTCCGATTCCAAAGCAACGAACCAGAGAGCATCCATATGAAAACCTATGTAATCGGGGATTTACAAGGTTGCCACGAGCAGGCCTTGTCCATGCTCGAGCGCATACGCGCGCACGCGGCCGACGCCGGCGTGGCCGAACCGGCGATCCTGTTCGCCGGCGACCTGATCAACCGTGGCCCGGACTCGCTGGCCACCTTGCGCCACGTGCGCAAGCTGGCCATGGCCAGCGGCGGCCTCATAGACAGCGTGCTCGGCAACCACGACCTGCACCTGCTGGCGGTGGCCTACGGCATCCGGCCCGAGCACAAGTCCGATACCTTGGCCGACATCCTGCACGCGCCCGATCGCGACGAGCTGATCGACTGGGTGCGGCGCCGTCCGCTGGCGATCCAGACCCAGGGCCACGTGCTGGTGCACGCCGGCCTGCTGCCGCAGTGGAGCGCCGACCAGGCCATGGCGCTGGCCGGCGAGGTGCAGGAAATGCTGCGCGGCCCGGACGCGTCGTTCGCCGATTTCCTGGCCGAGATGTACGGCAACCTGCCCGATCGATGGTCCGACGACCTGCGCGGCGCCGACCGGCTGCGCTGCATCATCAACGCCATGACGCGGCTGCGCTTCTGCAGCGCCGACGGCGTGATGGATTTCAAGATGAAGGAAAGCGGCAAGGCCGAGGAAGGCTCGGGGCTGATGCCGTGGTTCGAGGTGCCGGGCCGGCGCACCGTGCGCGACACGGTGGTGTTCGGCCACTGGTCGGCGCTGGGGCTGACGTTGAAGCCGAACTTGATCGGCCTCGACAGCGGCTGCGTGTGGGGCGGCCAGTTGTCGGCCGTGTGCCTGGAGGATCGCGCTTTGCTGCAGGTGCAGTGTCCCCAGTTCCAGGAGCCGGGCAACAAGAAAAAAGCTTAGACGGCTTGGGCCTTGCGACCCGCGCGGCACGTGGGGCATGGAACGTAAAAAAACACGTGGAGACACGTAGAAGGGCGGATTAGGCGGAACGCCGTAATCGGCCATGCGTGCGTCGTCGGTGGCGCATGCATGGCCGATTACGCTGCGCTAATCCGCCCTACGTGTTTCCGTGGTTTGTCGTGTTTCCGTGGTTTGGCGAGGTTCGCCATGCACGCTCAATGTGGGCTGGCCGTCACGCCCAAGGCGGCGGCCACCGCCTGGTGCGTCACCTCGGCCAGCTCGCGCCGGTGCGCGCCCGTCGTGTCGATCGGCGCCAGCACCATCAATTTCGCCTTCACCGGCGGTCCGTCGAGGATCGCGATGATGCTCTCGGCGAAGGTCATGTCGCCGATGAAATCGACCGACGGATGCGACGCGCCGTTCGGATCGACATACGACAACGCCACCGGCTGCACCGGCACCCCGGCGTCGATCGCCGCCTCGAACAGATTGGCGTGGAACGGCAACAGGTTGCCCTGCGACGAGGTGGTGCCTTCGGGGAAGAAAGCCACGCGCTCGCCCCGTTCCAGCGTGCTGACCAGCCCCTTGAAGATATGCCGCAGGTCGCGCCGGTTGCCGCGCGAAATGAACACGGTGCCGGCCTTCTCCGCCAGCCACCCGGCCAGCGGCCACGAGCGGATCTCGGCCTTGGCGACGAAGTGGCTCGGGTGCAGGCTGTGGACGACAAAGATGTCCAGCCACGAGACGTGGTTGGCCACCACCACCGCCCGCGCCAGCATCGGCGCGGCGGCGTGCTGCTCGACGCTGACATTGCACATCTTGAGCAGCCGGGTCGACCAGCGGCGGATGTGGTCGTTACGCTTGTGCTGCGCTATCCACGGAAACACCGTGGCGCAGATGGCCATGCCCAGCAGCACGTGCGCCATCACCCGCGCCAGGCGCAAGATCATTGGAATCTTCATGCGGAAAAATCAGCCGCGTTGATAGGCGATGTGGCCGGCCACGATGGTGGCGCGCACCTGCCCCGTCAGGTTGTACCCGAGGAAAGGCGTGTGCTTGCCCTGGCTGGCCAGCGCCGACGCTTCCACCGTCCAGCTGGCCTGCGGATCGAAGACGCAGACGTCGGCCACGGCGCCGACCGACAAGGTGCCGCTGCTCAAACCGGCGACGCGGGCGGCGTC
>DATMSN010000673.1:0-2669 GCA_035565375.1 Duganella sp.
GCCACACCAGCGCCGTCGGCATGGCCGCCAAGGCCGGCGTGTTCAACGCCAGCAGCGCGATGAAGGCGCCGCCGTTCATCGCCAGCACCGTGTGCGTGACGCGCTCGGTCGCGGGCAGCAGGCGGGTACGGTCTTCGACCACGAAGTCCCACAAGGTGAGCACGATTTCGACCACGAACACCAGCAGCAGCACCACCGCCCACAGGCCCTGGAAGGACCACGAGGACAGGCCGATGAACATCGCGCTATAAATCAGCGCGCGCGCCGCGTGGATGGAGAGCTCGCGCCGCGCGCTGGCGCGGCCCGGCAACGCCTCGGTCAGTTCGTGGTGATAGAGCGTGTCGAAGGCGCCGAGGCAACCCTGGAATGCCATCAGCTGCAATGCCAATAAATGGGTGTTCATGCCGCCACCTCCCTGAAAACGCCCGCTTGCGTGAATGTGGTGCCGAACAGCGCGTGCCGTATCTCGATGCGGATGTCGAACTGGTTGGCGTTGTTGTTGCGGTGGCACAGGAAGGTCTGGCCCGGCGTGAGCAGCCCGGGCAGCGGAATGCGCACACCGAACAGCTGCCAGAAATAGCCGTCGCTTTCAAAGTGCAGATTGCCGTCCCTGACGTCGAGCACCAGCTTCATGCCCAGCCCCGCGCCGACATATTCCAGCACCTCCCCCTTCGGGCTCTCGGCCATGAAGGAGGTGAACACCACGGGCTTGCGGGCGTTGAGGCGGTAGGTGCGCTGCTTGAAAATCGCGGCGCAATCGCGCTTCGAATAGACCTCGATATCAACCGGGAAATCGGCATCGTCATACGGCATCAGCGCGCCTTTGACGAAGGGCATGCTCAAATAACCGAGCACGCGGCCGACGCGCGAGCAGGTCAACTCGGACAAGCGCCCCGTGTAATACAGCGGCTTGCCGGGCAACGGGTTCTTGTCGAAACGGGCCTGGATGTCCGGATGCAGCTCGCGCCACCGCCGGCCAAGGATTTTTTTGAAGAGTTCACCTTCGGACGGGATCATCATTTGCCCGCCCCCGCCTTGTCGTCGCCGCCGAGCAAGCGCGCGACCTTGCCGCCCATCTTCAGGAAGCGCTGCATGGTCGCCGGCGGCAGGTGCTTGTAGTCGCCGTAGGTGGCGGTGAGCATTTCGAGGAAGTCCAGCACCTGGTCCATCTTGACCTTGGTGGCCGGCTCCAGCGCCGGGTCGTCCTCCGCCTCGAGCGCGCATTCGCGCAGCACCGTCAGGGTCGGGTCGATCTCGCGCTTCTTGCGCTCCTCGACGATGACGCGGAAGATCTCCCACACATCCTGCAGCGCGACAAAGTGGTCGCGCCGGTCGCCGGCGAGGTGGGTGATGCGCACCAGGCCCCAGCTTTGCAACTCCTTGAGGCTGTTGCTGACGTTGGAGCGCGCCACGGCCAGCGTCTCGGCGATGTCCTCGGCCGGCAGCGGCTGGTTGGACAGGAACAGCAGCGCGTGGATCTGCGCCACCGTGCGGTTGACGCCCCAGCGCGTGCCCATCTCGCCCCAGTGCAGGATGTATTTCTGGATGGTCGGCGCGAGGATCATTGATTTCTTTCATTTCTGTCGTTACAGAAATAATAGAATTCCCCGCGCGGGATGTCAAGCGGACATTCGTTCAGTGGAGCTCAGGTCAGCGCCAGCCGCCGGGTGGCCGCGCCCGCCGACGCGCGGCCCTCGTCGATCTTGAAGATGCTCACCGTCTGCGCCAGTTCGCCGGCCTGGTCCTGCAGCGATTGCGTGGCGGCGGCCGCCTCCTCCACCAGCGCCGCGTTTTGCTGCGTGACCTGGTCCATCTGCGCGATCGCCTGGTTGACCTGGTCGATGCCCTCGCTCTGCTCGCGGCTGGCCACGGCGATCTCGCCGACGATCTGCGTCACCTGGTGCACGTTGCCCACCAGCGTGTTCATCGTGGTGCCGGCGCGCTCGACCAGATCGGTGCCGAGCTGGATCTTCTCCACCGATTTGTCGATCAGCAGCTTGATCTCCTTGGCGGCGGCGGCCGAGCGCTGCGCCAGGTTGCGCACCTCGCTGGCGACCACGGCGAAGCCGCGTCCCTGTTCGCCGGCGCGCGCCGCCTCGACGGCCGCGTTCAGCGCGAGCAGGTTGGTCTGGAACGCGATGCCCTCGATGACGCCGACGATGTCCGCAATTTCGCGCGACGACGCATGGATCGCCTCCATCGTGGCGATCACCTGCCCGACGACGGCGCCGCCCTGCGTGGCGACATTGGCGGCGAATCCGGCCAGTTCGTTGGCCTGCGCGGCATTCGCCGCGTTTTCCTTGGCCGTGCCGGTGAGCGCGCCCATCGACGACGACGTCTGCACGAGCGCCTGCGCCTGGTGTTCCGTGCGCCCGGCCAGGTCGCCATTGCCCTGCGCGATCTGGACCGAGGTGGCCGCGATGTTGTCGGTGGCGCTGCGCGCCTCGCTGACGATCCGCACCAGGCTGCCGTTCATGTCCCGCAGCGCCTTCAGCAGCTTGCCCGTCTCGTCCTGGGCATCCACGGCGATCATGCTGGTCAGGTCGCCCGCGGCGACGGTTTCCGCCACCCGCACCGCCTCGTTCAACTGGCGCACCAGCGTGCGCGCGACGAGCAGCGCGACGGCGCGCTCGAGCGGGTTGAGCACGATCGACTTGAGCAGCAGGTGC
>DATMSN010000674.1:0-3804 GCA_035565375.1 Duganella sp.
TCGGTCACCTGCGCCGTGGTGGCGGTGCCGCCCAGATCGCGCGTGTGCAGCGCGGGATTGGCGGTGACGGCTTCGACCGCCCGCATCACGCGCCCCGCCGCGTCATGCTCGCCCAGGTGCTCCAGCAGCATCACCACCGACCAGAAGGTGCCGACCGGATTGGCCAGCCCCTTGCCCATGATGTCGAACGCGGAACCGTGGATCGGTTCGAACATCGACGGGTAGCGGCGTTCCGGATCGATGTTCCCGGTCGGCGCGATACCGAGGCTGCCGGCCAGCGCGGCGGCCAGGTCGCTCAGGATGTCGGCGTGCAGATTGGTGGCGACGATGGTGTCGAGCGTCGCCGGGCGGTTGACCATGCGGGCGGTGGCCGCGTCGACCAGTTCCTTGTCCCATTTGACGTCAGGGTAGTCGCGCGACACTTCCAGCGCGATTTCGTCCCACATCACCATCGCGTGGCGCTGGGCGTTACTCTTGGTGATGACCGTCAGCAGCTTGCGCGGGCGCGAGCGCGCCAGCGTGAAGGCGAAGCGCAGGATGCGCTCGACGCCGACGCGCGTCATCATCGAGACATCGGTGGCCGCCTCGATCGGGTGGCCCTGATGCACGCGGCCGCCGACGCCCGAGTATTCGCCCTCCGAGTTCTCGCGCACGATCACCCAGTTCAGGTCCTCCTGTTTGCAGCGCTTGAGCGGGCCTTCGATGCCGGGCAGGATGCGGGTGGGGCGCACGTTGGCGTACTGGTCGAAGCCCTGGCAGATTTTCAGGCGCAGGCCCCACAGCGTGATGTGGTCCGGGATGTCTGGATCGCCGGCGGAGCCGAACAGGATGGCGTCCTTGCCGCGCAGCGCGTCGAGGCCGTCGGCCGGCATCATCGCGCCATGCTTGCGGTAATAGTCGCCGCCCCAGTCGAAATCCTCGAACTCGAAGTGGAATGACTTGCTGGCGGCGGCCAGGGCGGCCAGTACCTGGCGGCCGGCCGGGACGACCTCTTTGCCGATGCCGTCGCCTGGAATGGTCGCGATGTGGTACGTCTTCATATGCTGTCTCCTGTTGAAATGGCGGGGGATGCCGAATGTTGAATGGATCAAGGGTGGAATCCACTGTAAGCGGTGGACGGCAAGGTGTTCGAGGTCTAAACTCAATCCATTGTTAACCTCAGACTCCACAATCAATCATGAGCGGCGGATTCCAGCCGGCCGAATTGGCTTTCATTGTTTCGCTGGCCAGCGCCGGCAGTCTGAGCGCGGCCGCCCGTGAACTCGGCATCACGACATCGGCGGTCAGCAAGCGGCTCGCCGTCATCGAGGCGCGCGTCGGCGTGCCGCTGGTGAACCGCACCACGCGCCGCATGAGCATGACCCCCGAGGGCGAGGTCCTGCTGGAGCACGCGCGCCGCATCCTGGGCGAGATCGCCGATCTCGATCAGCTATTGACGTCATCGCAGGGTGTGCCGAAAGGGCAGTTGCGGGTCAACGCCACGCTGGGCTTCGGGCGTCTGCACATCGCGCCGGCGATTTCCCGGTACGTGCTGCGCTACCCCGAGGTGGACGTGCAGTTGCAGCTGTCGGTCGATCCGCCGGCGCTTACCGACGACCAGTTCGACGTCTGCATCCGCTTCGGCGCGCCGTCGGACACGCGCGTGATCGCCAAACGGCTGGCGCCGAACCGGCGCCTGTTGTGCGCCTCGCCGAAGTATCTGGCGCGGCGCGGCGAGCCCAAATCGGCGGCCGAGCTGCGGCGCCACAACTGCATCTGCATCCGCCAGGGCGACGAGGCGTACGGCTTGTGGCGGTTGTTCGCGGGGCGCGAATCGGAGCGCGGCGCGCAGGCGGTCAAGGTGCGCGGCAACCTGACCACCAACGATGGCGAGATCGCCGTCAACTGGGCGCTGGACGGCCACGGCATCCTGATGCGCGCCGAATGGGACATCGAGCGTTACCTCGAGTCGGGGCGGCTGGTGCAGGTGCTGCCGGGGCTGCGCACGCCCGACGCCGACATCTACGCCGTATATCCGCGGCGGCACCAGCTGTCGGCGCGGATCAGAACCTTTGTCGAGTTCCTGGGCGAGACGTTCGAGCGGTTTGAAGGTTGAGAGAATTCGGCGCCGGGCCGGCGCAGAGAATCTTGATAAATCTCAATAGCCCGCCGCGCATAGATCACACAATACTGTTTCTACGCGGCCATGACGCATGGGCCGGTCCACCCAGATAAACAGGAGGCGCGATGGTCGCAAATACAGACGCGGAAATTGTTCAACTCGGATCGTACGCGGCGTCGAAACGCAATAATTCGATATCCGGCCTGTCGTCCGGGGCCTTCATGACCGTGCAGCTGCACTTGGCCCGTTCGGCCAGCTTCGCGGGGGCGGGCATCATCGCCGGAGGGCCGTTCCGCTGCGCCCAGACATATCGATCCCGCAAGACGGTGGCGCCGGAGGATGCCTATATCGAGAATGCGTTGTATATCTGCATGAGTCCGCTGATCCCGCAGACCGCCCCGAATCCGCAGCAATTGGCCGCCATGACGCGGGACACCGCCAGGGCGGGGTTGATCGACGATCTTTCCAATCTGGCCGACGACCGGCTCTACATCTTCACCGGCAGCCGGGATGACGTGGTGTATTCCGACGTGGTGGCGCAAACCCGTCAGTTCTACGAAATGCTGGGCGTAAAAGGGGAGAATATCGCGTACCACGACAACGTGCCGGCGGGCCATTCCATCATCACGGACAACCCGGAAGATTCGGTATTGGCGACCAATCAGCCGCCGTACATCAACAACGGCGGCTTCATGCAATCCCACGACATCCTGCAGCATATTTATGGCGACCTGAAGCCGGCCGCCGAGCGTCTGGCCGGACGACTGCTGCGTTTCGACCAGACGGAATTTCTTGGTAAGGACGCGCAGTGGACGAGCATGAGCCGATTCGGCTATGCCTATATTCCGTCGAAGGTCCTGGCCGGCGCCGTGGCCGAGCCGCGCGTGCATATCGCCTTACATGGCTGCAAACAGGGCTACAACTTCACGGACTGCGTCAGCGGCCGCCCGGACACGGCCAACCGTCCGCCCTACGGCAACCGGTACATCACCACGACCGGCTATAACAATATCGCCGAAAGCAACGACATCATCGTGCTTTACCCGCAAGCCGAAGGCACGGACAACGGTCAAATCCAAAACCCGGATGGGTGCTGGGACTGGTGGGGATACAGCTGCAAGGATGCGAAGTCGCTTTACTATTCACGTGATGCCGTCCAGATCAAGGCCATTCACGCCATGCTAGACCGCCTTTGCGCTTGAAGGCCTATGGAGGATGTCATGAGTATATTTCCCTTCGCAGTCGACTTGAAATCGAATGACCAACCAGACCTTGCCGCCGAAGCCGGGGCGCTTGCTTCGAGCGCCACGACCCACCTGGCGCAGGCGCTGACCACGCAGCGGCTGACGCAAAAATATGCCGCCAGCATGGCCAACAACAGCGCCTTGTCGCTCACGCTGACGACGCGGCTGTGGGATCCAACCGTCTGGAGCGAAGCGATGGAGTTGGAGGCGGCCATCTTGCGGCGCTTGCATACGCAGGGGCTGAATTGGCGCAAGGGTTGCACGATACTGCTCGAAGATTACGAGCAACTGCGCCAGGCCAACACCATGTCCAAGCTGATGGAGAAACAGTCCAATCTGATGACGCAATTCTCCCAACTGCTGACCAGCCAGGCGACGGATTTCATCGCGCTGCTGGAAAACATCGATGTCGATTATGGATATTGGGCGAGCCAGAAGCAGAGTGGGCCGGCGGCGGTT
>DATMSN010000675.1:0-3568 GCA_035565375.1 Duganella sp.
GCGGAGGCGCCCGTGACGCCGGAGATCGCCGGCGCGGCCGCCGCCGTGACGTCGGAAGTGGCCGCCTTCGCCCGGCTGTATGGCGAGCCGCTGCTCAAGCTACCCAACGATCTGTACATCCCGCCGGACGCGCTGGAGATCTTCCTCGACGCCTTCGAGGGTCCGCTCGACCTGCTGCTCTACCTGATCCGCAAGCAAAACTTCAACATCCTCGACATCCCGATGGCGCAGCTGACGCTGCAATACCTGAAATATGTCGACCAGATCCGGCTGTCCAACCTGGAGCTGGCCGCCGAATACCTGCTGATGGCGGCGATGCTGATCGAGATCAAGTCGCGCATGCTGTTGCCGCAGCGACAATCGGACCTGGAGATCGAGAGCGACGACCCGCGTGCAGAGCTGGTCCGGCGCCTGCTGGAATACGAGCAGATCAAGCTGGCCGCGTACGACCTGAACGCGATCCCGCAGGTCGACCGCGATTTCGTGCGCACGCAGATCTTCATCGAGCAAAGCCTGGTGCCGACCTGGCCGGACGTGGCGCCGGTCGACCTGCAGCAGGCCTGGCTGGACGTGATCAAGCGCGCCAAGCTGACCGAGCACCACAAGATCAGCCGCGAGGAGCTGTCGGTGCGCGAGCACATGACCGGCATTTTGCGGCGCCTGCAAGCTAGCCGTTTCGTCGAGTTCGCCGACCTGTTCGACAGCGCCGGCGGCGTGCCGGTGGTGGTGGTGAACTTCGTCGCGCTGCTCGAGCTGGCCAAGGAGACGCTGATCGAAATCACCCAGGCCGAACCGTTCGCCCCGATCTATGTGCGGCTGGCCTACTCGCCGGCCTGAGCGGCCCGCCCGCGGCCCATACCCACCGAATTCCCTTTTTACGCCGATAGCGACCATGTCATGAAAATCATCACCACCATAGAAGAACTGCGCGATCAACTGAGCGGTCAACTGCGCACCGCCTTCGTCCCGACGATGGGCAATCTGCACGAGGGCCACCTGTCGCTGATGCGCCTGGCGCGCAAGCATGGCGATCCGGTGGTCGCGTCGATCTTCGTCAACCGCCTGCAGTTCGGCCCCAACGAGGACTTCGACAAATACCCGCGCACCTTCCAGGCCGACGTCGAGAAGCTGGAGAAGGAAGGCGTCTACGTGCTGTTCGCGCCGACCGAGAAGGACCTGTATCCGGAGCCGCAGGAATTCCGCGTCAACCCGCCCGCCGACCTGGGCAACACGCTCGAGGGCGAATTCCGCCCCGGTTTCTTCACCGGCGTGACCACCATCGTGCTCAAGCTGTTCTCGTGCGTGCAGCCGAAGGTGGCCGTGTTCGGCAAGAAGGATTACCAGCAGCTGATGATGGTGCGCAACATGGCGCGCCAGTTCGCGCTGCCGACCGAGATCATCGGCGCCGAGACGTACCGCGCCGACGACGGCCTGGCGTTGTCGTCGCGCAATATGTACCTGTCGGAGGCGGAGCGCGCGGAGGCGCCGGCGCTGTTCCAGAGCCTGAACTACGTCGCCAACGAGATGCGCGCCGGCCACCTCGACATTTTCCAGGTCGAGCACAAGGCGATGGAGGATTTGGCCAAGCGCGGCTGGAAACCGGACTACGTGTCGATCCGCAAGCGCAGCGACCTGCAGCCGCCCAGCGCGGGCGACCTGGCACAAGGCTCGCCGCTGGTGGTGCTGGCCGCCGCCAAGCTCGGCTCTACCCGTTTGATCGACAACCTGGAAATCTAAGGGCGCGGTTTCACCGCCGGAGCGGCCGGTGCGGGGAGCGTGACGCCCTGCGGCGAGAGCTGGATGATCACCGGCGGTGTGACCGGCGCCGCTTTCGGCACGGCGTTATTCAGCACGAAGGTCATGACCGTGATGAAGATCGCCATGGAGGCGAGGAAAATGCCGACCATCCACTGCACCATGCGCGCACTGGCGTCGGCGATCTCCTTGCGCAGTTCGGCGCCCATTTTGTCGATCTTGGCGTTGAGTTCGGCGGCGACGGTGTCGATCTTGGCGTTGAGCTCGGCGACGGATTTGTCTATCTTGGCGTTGAGCTCGGCGACGGCGGTATCGAACTTGGCGTTCATTTCAGCGAAGCGGCCATTCACATTCGCCTCGAACGTGTCCAGCCGCCCATCCATGCCGGCTCGGACCGCTTCTGTCTTGGCGTCGATGTAATCTTTATCGGAATTGGCGTTCATCGTCGGAGTCCGGGTCATCCGGGTTTTGGTGGCGCCACCGGCGCCGCCGTCAACGGCGGGAGTTGAATGATGATCGGTGGTAAGGCTTGCAACGGTTGGGCTTGCCGAACCTGAGTGATGCTATTCAGAAAGAAAACCATTGAACTGAAGAAGATGGTGAACATGGCTATGCAAATTCCCAGCATCCATTTGACCATCTGGGAGGTCGCGCGTTCGATGGCCGCCTTGAATTCCGCGCGGATCCGGGCAAAGCCGGCTTCCATCTTTGTTTCCAACCCGACGAATCGCATATCGATGGCGGCGAATTTCCCGTTCACCTCGGCGAATTTACCATTCACATTTTCCTCGAACGCGGCCAGCCGCCCGTCCAGGCCGGCGCGGGTGGCCTCGTTCTTGGCGTCGATATAGTCTTTGTCGGAATTGGCGTTCATGCGTTTATCTTCCGCCCGGCCGGCGCCCCTGTCAAAGCGCGCACGGGAGATATCCGGGCCGCGTTTGCGCCAGCTTAAGAAGCGTCACGCGGCCACCGTCTGCGCCCACGCCAGCGCCGACAGGTGCGCCGTATTGACGTCCTCCGGGCTGAGCTTGAGCGACGCCGCCAGCGACGCCACCAGGTCGGAATTGAGCTCGCACGCCTCGGCCAGCGCCAGGTACGGCCCGTACTTGCCGCCGCGCGTCAGCAAGGCCGCCACCACGTCGTCCGACAACTGGATGTTGGCCAGCACCTCTTTCATGCTGATGCCCAGCAACCGGTCCAGCAGCGAGAACATGCCCGCCACGAAGATGTTCTCGGCCGCGTTCTTGCCCAGCGCGGCCTGCCCCAGCAGCTCGGCCAGGCGCCCGCGCACCACCGCCGTCTCCAGCAGCACCGGCGAGTAGCCCGACGTGCTGGCCGTGGCCAACAGCAAGGTCAGCCAGCGGTACAGCGGCGTGTAGCCCAGCAAGGCCAGCGCCTGCCGGATCGACTGCACCTCGCGCCCGGCGCCGAAACCGGCCGAGTTGATGAAGCGCAGCAGCTTGTACGACAAGGTGGCGTCATGTTTGAGCACGGTTTCGATCTGGCCGATGTCGGCGTTCTGCCGCACCATCTGCATCAGCTGCATGATGATGGTCTGCGCCGGGTTCATGCCGCCCGAGAGCAGGCTGGCGCGCGGCGTCAGGTGCAGCTTGCCGACGAAGGCGTTCAGCCCCAGCGCGGCGCAGGCGTCGAAATCGGCCCAGTTGCTGACCGGACGGGCGATCATGCCCACCGTCGATTGCTTGAACGCGGCGTAGGTGCGCGCCTGCGTGGCGACGTCGGCGCCGGAAAAGCGCACCTCGACATACGAGGCCAGGGTCGCCAGCCGGGCGCCGCTGCGCGCCAGGTCGGC
>DATMSN010000676.1:0-1864 GCA_035565375.1 Duganella sp.
GCTTCGACGCGGCAGAAGGCGCTGCGCTGGCGCCGTTGCCGCCACAGCAGCAACACGGCGAGCCAGGCCAGCACGCAGGCGCCGGCGACGACGATATCGATCTGGATGACTTGCGGTACGTGGTTCATGGTGTATCGTCCCCTGTAGGCGGGCGCCGATCCGGTTGCACTTGTCGGTTGCATGAAGGAGGTCGCCACCCAATGAAAATACCTTGGTTGCCGTAGAGCAGCATTGTGCAAAGTCAACTTCTGCCGGAAACCGGCGGAAAGTGTCGCGTGGGATATAATTGAGGGTTGTCCAATCAGGAACTATCGTGACTTACAGCATCAAAGAGATTTTTTACACACTGCAGGGCGAGGGCGCGCACGCCGGCCGTCCGGCGGTTTTTTGCCGTTTTTCCGGCTGTAACCTGTGGACCGGCCGCGAGGCCGACCGTGCCAGTGCCGTGTGCCAGTTCTGCGACACCGATTTCGTCGGCACCGACGGCGAGGGCGGCGGCAAGTTCAAGACCCCGGAGGAACTGGCGGCGACGATCGCCGCGCTGTGGCCGGCCACTTATCCCGCCAGCAAGTACGTGGTGTTCACCGGCGGCGAACCGCTGTTGCAACTGGACCCGGCGCTGATCGCCGCCATGCACGCGGTCGGCTTTACGATCGCCATCGAAACCAACGGCACCCTGCCGGTGCCCGACGGCGTCGACTGGATCTGCGTCAGCCCCAAGATGGGCTCGACGCTGGTGGTGACGAAGGGCAGCGAGATCAAGGTCGTCATTCCGCAGACGGGACAGGACCTGGCCGCCTACGAACAACTCGATTTCGAGCATTTCTATGTGCAGGCGATGGACGGCCCGCTGGCCGCGTTCAACACCCAACTGGCGATCGAGACCTGCAAGCGCAATCCGAAATGGAAGCTGAGCCTGCAAACCCATAAACTTTTACAAATACCCTAAGAAAAGATGTCATGCTGACTATTACCCGCAAGCTGGAATTCGACGCCGGCCACCGCATTCCCGACCACAAGAGCCAGTGCCGCAACCTGCACGGCCACCGCTACACGCTGGAAATCACCCTGACCGGCAACATCATCACGGCCGAAGGCAATTCCGACAACGGCATGATCATGGACTTTTCCGACATCAAGGCGTTGGCCAAGGAGCATCTGGTCGATGTCTGGGACCACGCCTTCATCGTCTACGAGAAGGACGCGGCGGTGCGCGATTTCCTGGCCACTTTGCCGGGCCACAAGACCGTCGTCATCGACCGCATTCCCACGGTGGAAAACCTGGCCCATGTCGCCTTCGCCATCCTGAAGGCGGCCTACACCGACCGCTACGGCACCGGCCTGCATCTGCACAAGCTGGTGCTGCACGAGACGCCCAACTGCTGGGCCGAGATCACCGATGCATGACGCGATGGGCGATGCGACGTGTGATGACTTCATGCGGCTGGCGCTGGAACAGGCCCGGCACGCGTGGGATCTGGGCGAGGTGCCGGTCGGCGCCGTCGTCGTCAAGGACGGCGTGGTGATCGCGCGCGGCTACAACCAGCCGATCGGCAAGCACGATCCGACCGCGCACGCGGAAATCGTCGCCCTGCGCGCGGCCGCCGAGGTGCTGGGCAACTACCGCCTGCCGGGGTGCGAGCTGTACGTGACGCTGGAGCCGTGCGTGATGTGTACGGGCGCGATGATGCACGCGCGCCTGGCCCGGGTGGTGTACGGCGCCAGCGATCCGAAAACCGGCGCCTGCGGCTCGGTGGTCGACCTGTTCGGCCAGGAGCGGCTCAACCATCATACCGAGGTCAGCGGTGGCGTCATGGCCGACGAGTGCGGCGCCATGCTCAAGCGCTTTTTCGCGGACCGCCGC
>DATMSN010000677.1:0-16069 GCA_035565375.1 Duganella sp.
CGGGACGATGGCCGAGCAGAGCGCGCGCGTCAGGGCGGGCGCGGCGGAGGTGCTGGCGACCGGCAATCTGCACGGCAAGCCGGCGATCATCGCCGCCGGCCGCAGCGACACGCTGATGGTGGTGAACTTCAACTCGCGCGCGTATCTCGGGTTGAACG
Organism: Duganella sp.; assembly: GCA_035565375.1. GTDB lineage: Bacteria > Pseudomonadota > Gammaproteobacteria > Burkholderiales > Burkholderiaceae_D > Rugamonas. Next base: position 159 of record DATMSN010000677.1, read on the forward strand.
CCCTGGCCGAGGGAAGCGCGAGCAATCTGCGCTACATCGAGGTGACCAACGCCAATCACTTCGATTTCTACACCAGCGCCTTCCCGCAGAACATCGTGCCGTTGCACCTGTACCTGTTCCGCGCGCTCGACGCCATGATGGCCCACCTGCGCAACCCGACCGTGCCGTTGCCGCCGTCGCAGGTGGTGCGCACGGTCACGCGGCCGGACGCGGTGACGCCGATAACCGTGGCCAACGTGCCGCCGTTCTTGATGTCGCCGGCGCCGGGCAACCTGATCTCCGTCAGCGGCACGACGGTGGATGTTCCGCAGTAATCAGGGCCGTTAGAACGCCGCCGCGTAAATCGCCCTCGCATCGTCGCGCGTGACGGTGCGGGGGTTGTTCCCCAACAGGCGGGTCTGGAGCATGGCGTCGTCCGCCAACCGGTCCAGATCCGTTTCCTTGATGCCGACCTGCCGCAAGGTCCGCTCTATCCCCGTGATGGCCGCTATTTGTTGCATCGCAACAACCAAGGCTTGCGCGCGCGCCTCCGCGGTGCCGCTCACGTCCGGCACGACAATCTCCGCCAGCTCCGCATACAGGCCCGCCGCCGCCGGCAGGTTGAAGCGCAGCACGTGCGGCAGCACCAGCGAATTCGACAGGCCATGTGGCACGTGGAACGTCCCGCCGATCGGGTAGGCGAGGGCGTGCACCGCCGCCACCGGCGCGTTGGAAAACGCCTGGCCGGCCAGCATCGCGCCCAGCAGCATCGCCTGCCGCGCGGCCAAATTGCGGCCGTCCTCACAGGCGGCGATCAGGTTGGCCGACAGCAGCCCGAGCGCCTTGCGCGCGAGGATGTCCGACAGCGGGTTCTTTTTGTGGCGGCTGGTGTAGGCCTCGATCGCGTGGACCATGGCGTCGATGCCGGTGGCGGCGGTGACCGCCGGCGGCAAGCCCAGGGTCAGCTCCGCGTCCAGCAGCGCCATGTCGGCATACAGCTGCGGCGCGACCACGCCCATCTTGGTGGTGGCGCCGGTGGTGACGATGGCGATGTTGGTGACCTCGGAGCCGGTGCCGGCGGTGGTGGGGATTTGCACCAGCGGCAGCCGTCCGCCCTTGACGTTGCCGATGCCGTAGATGGCGCCGATCTGCTGGTCGCCGCCGGCCAGCACGGCGATCAGCTTGGCGACGTCCATCGAGCTGCCGCCGCCCAGGCCGATGACGATGTCCGTGCCATATTGGCGGGCGGCGGTGACGGCTTCCAGCACGATCTGCTCGGGCGGGTCGGCCACGACGTTGGAGTAGATGTGGACGTCGATGCCGGCCGTTTGCAGGCTGGCGGCGGGAGCGTCCACCAGCCCGGTTTTAAGGAAACCCGGATCGGTGACGAGAAGGGCGCGCCTAGCGGTGGGGAAGCGTTGGGCGATGTGCTCGCCCAGCCTGCCGGCGGCGCCCAGTTCGGAGACGATGTGGGCGACCGTGCTGAAAGTGAATGCGGGGAAATCGTTCATGGCTGTGGTCCGTGACGTGGTGGATTTCACGTGAAAGCTTACAGGATGGCGGGGCGGTTGTGCGGGTGGAGAACGGGTTGGAATTTCTTCCGTACAATGTGGCTTTCGTTCGTTGGATAGACTGGCTTATGGTTGAGTATGCGGTGTTGGGTGTGGCGGCGTTTAGCGCGGGGTTGGTCGATGCGGTGGTCGGAGGAGGGGGACTGATACAGCTGCCCGCGATGTTCTCGATCTTTCCCAATATGGCGCCGGCGACGATTATCGGCACCAACAAGCTGGCCAGCATCTGCGGCACCAGCGTTGCCGCCGTCAGCTATGCGCGCCGCGTCGCCATCGCCTGGACCGTCGCCGCGCCGGCCGCTTTCGCCGCGCTGGTCTTTTCCTTCTTCGGCGCCTACACGGTCACCAAGGTGTCGCCGGACTTCTTCCGCACCGCGCTGCCTATCGTCCTGCTCGCCGTGGCCATCTACACGTTTGCCAGGAAGGACTTCGGCAGCGTGCACGCGCCGCTGCACACCGGCCGCAAGGAGCAGACGCTGGCGCTGCTGATCGGTTCCGGCATCGGCTTCTACGACGGCTTCTTCGGCCCGGGCACCGGCAGCTTCCTGGTGTTCCTGTTCGTGCGGATCTTCGGCTTCGACTTCCTCGGCGCCTCGGCTGTAGCCAAGATTGTCAACGTTGCCTGCAACCTGTCGGCGCTGGTGTGGTTCGGCTACAGCGGCCACCTGATCTGGCAGCTGGGCGCGATGATGGCGGTCTGCCAGATCGCCGGCTCGATCATCGGCACCCGGCTGGCGATGAAACACGGCAGCGGATTCGTCCGCAAACTGTTCCTGGTGGTGGTATCGATACTGATCGTGAAGACCGGCTACGACGCCTGGATACGCTGGTAATTGTTTCACGTGGAACAGTGAAGACCCCAAAGAGGGATGCTTGTTTGACGACAAGCATCCCTTTTTTTCATTGTTTCACGTGGAACAATGATGCAAACAAGACGAAAATATTTTGCCTAAAAAAGTCGCAGCTCGCAAAAGACTTTATAATCGGTGCTTGATCCCTTCGCTTTTACCCAATTCCATCATGTTATTTCCAACTAATTTCGACGTCATCGTCGTCGGCGGTGGTCACGCCGGTACCGAGGCGGCCCTCGCTTCCGCCCGCATGGGGCAGAAGACTCTGCTCTTGACGCACAATATCGAGACCCTGGGCCAGATGTCGTGCAACCCATCCATCGGCGGCATCGGCAAAGGCCACCTGGTCAAAGAGGTCGACGCCATGGGCGGCGCCATGGCCATCGCCACCGATGAAGCGGGCATCCAGTTCCGTATTCTGAATTCCTCCAAAGGCCCGGCGGTGCGCGCCACGCGCGCCCAGGCCGACCGTATTTTGTACAAGGCGGCGATCCGCTCGCGCCTGGAAAACCAGCCGAACCTGTGGCTGTTCCAGCAGGCCGTCGACGACCTGATGGTGGAGGGCGACCGCGTGGTCGGCGCCGTCACCCAGATCGGCCTCAAGTTCCTGGCGCCGGCGGTGGTGCTGACGGCCGGCACCTTCCTCGACGGGAAGATCCACGTGGGCTTGCAGAACTACTCAGCGGGCCGTGCCGGCGATCCACCGGCGATCTCGCTGTCCGCCCGCCTGAAGGAATTGAAGCTGCCGCAGGGCCGTTTAAAGACCGGCACGCCGCCCCGCATCGACGGCCGCAGCATCGACTTTTCGCTGATGACCGAGCAGCCGGGCGATCTCGATCCGGTGCCGGTGTTTTCGGTGATGGGCAACGCCGCCATGCATCCGGCGCAAATGCCGTGCTGGGTCACGCACACCAACAACAAAACCCACGACATCATCCGTGCCGGTTTGGACCGCAGCCCGATGTACACCGGCGTCATCGAAGGCGTCGGCCCGCGCTATTGCCCGTCGATCGAGGACAAGATCCACCGCTTCTCGGCCAAGGAATCGCACCAGATTTTCCTCGAGCCGGAAGGCTTGACGACCAACGAATTCTATCCAAACGGCATCTCGACCAGCCTGCCGTTCGACGTCCAGATCGAGCTGGTGCGCTCGATGAAGGGCATGGAAAACGCCCACATCCTGCGTCCCGGCTACGCCATCGAGTACGATTATTTCGACCCGCGCGGCCTCAAGGCGTCGCTGGAAACCAAGGCTGTCGGCGGCCTGTACTTCGCCGGCCAGATCAATGGCACCACCGGCTACGAGGAAGCGGCGGCGCAGGGCATGCTCGCCGGTATCAACGCGGCGCTGCAAACCCAGGGCAGGGAAGCCTGGACCCCGGCCCGTTCCGAGGCGTATCTGGGCGTGCTGGTCGACGATCTGGTCACCCAGGGCGTGCTGGAACCGTACCGCATGTTCACCAGCCGCGCCGAGTACCGCCTCAGCCTGCGCGAGGATAACGCCGACATGCGCCTGACCGAAATCGGCCGCAAGCTGGGCTGCGTCGGCGACGCGCAGTGGGAAGCATTCGAGAAAAAACGCGAGGCCGTGGCGCTGGAACTGGAGCGCCTGCGTTCCACGTGGGTGAATCCACGCATCCTGGAAGCGGCCGAATCCGAGCGCGTCATCGGCCAGGCGATCGAGCGCGAGTACTCGCTGGCGGACCTGCTGCGCCGTCCCGGCGTCGAGTACCAGAAGCTGATGAGCCTGTCCGGCATCGACGGCCGCGAGCTCGCCGGCCCCGGCGTGAGCGACGACGCGGTGCGCGAACAGGTCGAAATCCAGCTCAAATATTCGGGCTATATCGACCGCCAGACCAAGGAAGTGGAGCGCCACGAGCACTACGAAAACCTGAAATTGCCGGAAGGTTTCAGCTACCTGGACATCACCGCGCTGTCGGTGGAAGTGCGCCAGAAGCTGCACGCGCAGCGTCCGGAAACGCTGGGCCAGGCGTCGCGCATCTCCGGTGTGACGCCGGCGGCGATCTCGCTGTTGCTGGTGCACCTGAAAAAAGCCGGCTTCGGCGGCTTCCTGAATGATAAAAATGCGCAGAAAGACGAGGCAGTTCAATGAAGGTGTTCGACCGTGTGGTTGTCGCGGATGTTTTAAAACAAGGCATCAAGGATCTGAAGCTGGACCTGGCGGACGACCAGGTGGAAAAGCTGCTGGACTACCTGGCGCTGCTGAACAAGTGGAATTCGGTCTACAACCTGACGTCGGTGCGCGATCCGATGCAGATGGTGACCCTGCATTTGCTCGATTCGCTGGCCGCCGTCCCCGCTTTCGCCGGCGCGGCCAACGTGCTGGACGTGGGCGCCGGCGGTGGATTGCCGGGCATGGTGCTGGCGATCAGCCGTCCGGACATGAAGGTGTCGATGATCGACACGGTGCACAAGAAGACCGCCTTCCTGAACCAGGTGAAGGCGGAGCTGGGCCTGTCCAACGTGACGGTGTACACCAAGCGCGTCGAGCAGCTGGAAGTGAAGACGAAATTCGACGTCATCACCTCGCGCGCCTTCGCCGACCTGTCGGACTTCGTCAACTGGTCGGGGCACCTGCTGCAAGAGGGCGGGCGGTTCATAGCGCTGAAAGGGACGGCGCCGGAGGACGAACGAGAGCGGCTTCCGGAACCATGGAAAGTGCGGAAACTGGAGCCTTTGACGGTGCCGGGACTGGAGGCGGAGCGGCATCTGGTCTTCATCCAGGCAGAAACAGTGTAAACCGTTTATATCGTATAAATCGTTTATACCGTATAAACAGTATAAATCGTTTATATCGTTTTAATAGTATAAATAATTAAATTAAAAAATAACTACATGGCAAAAATCTTCTGCGTAGCGAATCAAAAGGGTGGGGTCGGTAAAACCACCACGACGGTCAACCTGGCCGCCGGTTTGGCAAAACTGAAGCAGCGCGTGCTGCTGGTCGACCTGGACCCGCAGGGCAACGCCACGATGGGCGCGGGCATCAACAAGGCGGGGCTGCCCGCGTCGACCTATGAGGTGATGCTTGGCGAGTCCGACGTGGCCGCCGCGCGCCAGCGTTCCGAGCCCGGTCAGTTCGACGTGCTGCCGTCCAACCGCGAGCTGGCCGGCGCCGAGGTCGAGATGGTCTCGCTCGACAACCGCGAGCGCCGCCTGAAGGACGCGCTGGCCGCCGTCGACAAGGAGTACGACTTCATCCTGATCGACTGTCCGCCGGCGCTGTCGATGCTGACGTTGAACGGCTTGTGCGCCGCGCACGGCGTCATCATCCCGATGCAGTGCGAGTACTACGCGCTCGAAGGCTTGTCCGATCTGGTCAACACCATCAAGAAGGTGCACGCCAACCTCAATCCCGATCTGAAGATCATCGGCCTGCTGCGCGTGATGTTCGATCCGCGCATGACGCTGTCGCAGCAGGTGTCGGCGCAGCTCGAGCAGCACTTCGGCGACAAGGTCTTCAAAACCATCATTCCGCGCAACGTGCGTCTGGCCGAGGCGCCGTCGTACGGCGTGCCCGGCGTCACGTTCGATCCATCGTCCAAGGGCGCGCAGGCGTACATCGCCTTCGGCGCCGAGATGGTCGCGCGCATCAAAAAAATGTAACGTAAAGATTCCCACATCATGGCAACCAAAAAACTCAAGGGCCTCGGTCGCGGCCTCGAAGCGCTGCTCGGCGGCGACGGCGATCTGACCACGGCGGACGCCAACACGCCGTCCGAACTGAACGTCACGCAAATGCAGGCCGGTAAATATCAGCCGCGTACCCGCATGGACGAGGGCGGTCTGCAGGAGCTGGCCGCGTCGATCAAGAGCCAGGGCATCATGCAGCCGATCCTGGTGCGGCCGGTCGGCACCAATAAACTGACCGGCGAGATCAAGTACGAGATCATCGCCGGCGAACGCCGTTTCCGCGCCGCGCAAATCGCCGGCCTGGAGGTGCTCCCCGTTTTGGTGCGCGACGTCGACGACCAGGCCGCCGCCGCGATGGCGCTGATCGAGAACATGCAGCGCGAGGATTTGAATCCGCTGGAGGAGGCGCAGGGCATCCATCGGCTGATCACCGATTTCAGTTTCACGCACGAGCAGGCGGCCAGCGCCGTCGGCCGCTCGCGCAGCGCCGTGTCGAACCTGTTGCGTTTGATGAATCTGGCGTCGGCGGTGCAGACCATGCTGATGGCCGGCGATATCGACATGGGCCACGCGCGCGCGCTGTTGGCCGTCGACGCCGCGTCGCAGATCAACCTTGCCAACATGGTCATCGCCAAACGGCTGTCGGTGCGCGAAACCGAGAAACTGGTGGCGCGGACCCTGGAAGAGCAGAAGGCGTCCCCGACCGAGGCGCGGCAGAAAGAAAAGTCCGGCGACATCGTCCGCTTGGAGGAAGAGCTGTCCGACAAGCTGGCCACGCCGGTGGTGTTCAAGATGGGCACCAAGGGGCGCGGGCAGATGATCATCGATTTCGCCGACCTGGATATCCTCGATGGCGTCCTGGCAAGGTTGCGCGCCTGAACCCGGGTGGGGCGGGGTCGGACCCTCCGGGGCCCGACCCCATCGAAGCCGCCGGGTTTCAAGATCGTTGCCGGATAGTCAACAAAGTGCCAAACATTTAACTGGTTCCAAAGTGGTGCAAAGCCATCGGAAATGTTTGTAAAAGCGTCTCTTTCGCGCACAAAATGCTCTGCTGCGGTGCAGCAATGTTTGACGTGATACAGTAAAGACACATATAATCACGCGTCTTTGGGTTTTATCGGCTTTTTTTGGAGCTCGGCACGTGAGTAAATCAACGAGTATTTCCAAGCCGGTGTTTAAAGTCGTCGCCCTCCAGTTGGCCATCGTCACTGGGTTCGCCTTGCTCGCCTGGAATTTGGGCGGAGTACTCAAAGCTTGGTCGGCCGCCTATGGCGGAGCAATCGCAGTCATCGGGAGTCTGATGTACGCGATGATTGTTGCGGGCGGAACAAACGACCCCAAAAAAGCTTTCCGGTCGCACGTGCGGGCCGAAGTAGTGAAAATATTTATCACGGTAGTGCTGTTCGTTTTGGCACTGGCGCTGTTTCAGTCGGCCTCTTGGTTATGGCTGATCTTGGGTTTCGCGGTGGCAACCTTGGCGTACTGGTTCTCACTGCTAGCAATTTAATCACCAAAATCTAAACTTTTATGACCACAGAAAACGCTGCAGGAGCGCATCAAGGTGCGCCGACCTCAATTGAGTATATCCAGCATCACCTGACTCACCTGAAAAACACCGATGGCTCGATCAACCTGGACACGTTCTGGGTTTCGGCCATTCTGGGCCTGATTTTCCTCGGCGTGTTCTATATGGCGTCGCGCAGGGCCACCTCCGGCGTGCCGGGCAAGCTGCAAAACTTCGTCGAAGCCGTGATGGAACTGGTCAACGAAGTGGTCAATTCGGCCTTCCACGCCAAGAGCAAGGTCATCGCCCCGCTGGCGATCACCATCTTCTGCTGGGTTTGGCTGATGAACGCGATGGACTTCCTGCCGGTCGACCTGCTGCCCAAGCTGCTCGGCTACGCCGGTATCCACTACCTGCGCGTCGTGCCGACCGCCGACGTCAACCACACTTTCGGCATGTCGTTCGGCGTCATGCTGTGCATTATTGGTTTCTCGATCAAAGCCAAGGGTCTCGGCGGCTGGGGTAAAGAGTTGCTGACCGCCCCGTTCCACGCCCATGGCTTCATGGCCATCGTGCTGGCGCCGGTCAACTTCATCTTCCAGATGATCGAGTTGCTGGCCAAGCCACTGTCGCTGTCGCTGCGACTCTTCGGCAATATGTACGCCGGCGAGCTGCTGTTCATTCTGATCGCTCTGCTGCCATGGTGGGCGCAGTGGCTGCTGGGTGGTCCTTGGGTTATCTTCCACATCCTGGTGGTGACCCTGCAAGCGTTTGTGTTTATGGCGTTGACGGTTGTCTATCTGAGCCTTGCGGTTGAGAAGCACTAACAACAAATCGTTTTATCTTTTTAGTATCTGTAGTCTTTTTTAAAATCTTAGGAGAAATTTCAATGCAAGCTCTGATCGCACAAGTACAAAGCATGACCGTTCTGGCCGCAGCAATCATCATCGGTCTGGCCGCTATCGGCACCGCACTCGGTTTCGCAATTCTGGGCGGCAAATTCCTGGAAGCGTCGGCCCGTCAACCAGAACTGATGCCACAACTGCAAACCAAGCTGTTCGTTATCGCTGGTCTGCTGGATGCGATCTCGATGATCGGCGTCGGCGTTGCTCTGCTGTACACCTTCAGCAACCCGTTCCTGGCTGCCGTTATCGCCGCTGCTGGTCAGTAATTCGCTCCCTTCTAGGAGAAACTTTTAGTTAGGAGCAAAGGTATGGACATCAATATGTCTCTCATCGGCCAGATGATCACCTTCGCGGTGTTGGTCTGGGTCTCGATGAAGTTCGTATTTCCATCGCTGAACGCAGCGTTGGATGAGCGTGCCAAGCGTATCGCTGACGGTCTGGCCGCGGCCGACCAGGGCCAGGCTGCGATGGTTGTCGCTGAAAAGCGCGCCGCCGAAGCACTGACCAGTGCACGCGAAGAAGCTTCGCAACGTGTTGCCGACGCCGAAAAGCGCGCGCAACTGGTGGCAGAAGAAATCAAAGCGAATGCACAAGCCGAAGCGGACCGCATCATTGCGCAAGCCAAGGCAGATGCCGATCAGCAACTGGCCAAGGCGCGCGACACGCTGCGCGCTCAGGTGGCTGACCTGGCTGTGAAGGGCGCCGAGCAAATCTTGAAGCGCGAAGTCAACGCCTCGGCCCACGCCGATCTGTTGTCGCGCCTGTCTGTCGAGCTGTAATCATGGCAGAAAACGCAACCGTCGCCCGTCCCTACGCGGAAGCTTTGTTCCGCGTAGCCCAAGCAGGTAAGGAATCGTTCAGCCTCGCGGCGTGGTCCGATCTGGTGGCCGAACTGGCCCAGATCGGTGGCCACCCCGAGGTGCAAGCATTCGCCCGCAACCCGAAGACCTCGGCAAGCGACGTGAGCGCCGCCATTACGGCCCTGGTGAAGTCGCCGCTGAACACGGAAGCGAAAAACTTCCTGGCGATGCTGGTCGACAACGGCCGTATCAGTCTGCTGCCGGAAATCGGCGCGCAATTCCAGGCGTTGAAAAACGCCATGGAAGGCGCCGCGGACGCCGAGATCACCAGCGCCTTCGAGCTGAACGCCGCTCAAGTCGCCGAACTGGTCGCGACACTGGAAAAGAAATTCAGCCGCAAGCTGAACCCGGTCGTGACCGTGGATCCGGCGTTGATCGGTGGCGTGCGCGTGGTGGTCGGCGATGAAGTGCTGGACACTTCGGTCCGCGCCAAGCTGAACCAGATGCGTATGGCACTGGTTGCCTAAGGTTGCTGTCAACCTTAGGCCCCGCTTAGAACAGATTCTTCCCCTCGCGCAAGCTGAGAGAAACACTTTTAGGAGTTAGTATGCAACTCAACCCATCTGAAATCAGCGAGCTGATCAAGAGCCGTATCCAAGGCCTTGATGGCGGCGCTGAAGTACGCAACCAAGGCACGGTTATTTCCGTCGCCGACGGTATCGTCCGCATCCACGGCCTGTCGGACGTGATGCAGGGCGAAATGCTGGAATTCCCTGGTAACACCTTCGGTCTGGCGATGAACCTGGAGCGCGACTCCGTCGGCGCCGTGATTCTGGGTGCCTACGAGCACATCTCCGAAGGCGACACGGTCAAGTGCACCGGCCGCATCCTGGAAGTGCCGGTCGGTCCTGAACTGAAAGGCCGCGTGGTCAACGCGCTGGGCCAGCCGATCGACGGCAAGGGCGCCATCGACGCGAAATTGACCTCGCCGATCGAAAAGATCGCACCGGGCGTTATCGCCCGTGAGTCCGTCTCGCAGCCTATGCAGACCGGTCTGAAATCGATCGACGCGATGGTACCGATCGGCCGCGGCCAGCGCGAGCTGATCATTGGCGACCGCCAAACCGGTAAATCGGCCGTGGCCGTTGATGCGATCATCAACCAAAAGGGCCAGGGCGTGACGTGTATCTACGTCGCCATCGGTCAAAAAGCCTCGACCATCAAAAACATCGTTCGCTCGCTGGAAACGCACGGCGCGCTGGAGTACACCATCGTGGTCGCAGCGACCGCGTCGGAATCGGCGGCGATGCAATACATCTCGGCCTACTCGGGCTGCACGATGGGCGAATACTTCCGCGACCGCGGCGAAGACGCTCTGATCGTCTACGATGACTTGTCGAAGCAAGCCGTTGCATACCGTCAAATTTCCCTGCTGCTGCGCCGTCCACCAGGCCGCGAAGCGTATCCAGGCGACGTGTTCTACCTGCACTCGCGCCTGCTGGAACGCGCGGCCCGCGTGAACGCCGACTACGTGTCCGCCTTCACCAACGGCGCCGTCACCGGCAAGACCGGTTCGCTGACCGCATTGCCGATCATCGAAACCCAGGCCGGCGACGTTTCGGCGTTCGTTCCAACCAACGTGATTTCGATCACCGACGGTCAGATCTTCCTGGAAACTTCGCTGTTCAACTCGGGCATCCGTCCCGCGATCAACGCCGGTATTTCGGTGTCGCGCGTCGGTGGCGCCGCTCAGACCAAGGTCATCAAAAACCTGTCGGGCGGTATCCGTACCGACTTGGCGCAGTACCGTGAGCTGGCCGCGTTCGCGCAGTTCGCCTCGGACCTGGACGAATCGACCCGCAAACAGCTGGACCGTGGCGCGCGCGTCACCGAACTGCTGAAGCAAGCGCAATACTCGCCACTGTCGATCTCGCTGATGGCCGCTTCGCTGTTCGCAGTGAACAAGGGCTACCTGGACGACGTGCCGGTCAAGAAGGTGCTGTCGTTCGAAGCCGGTCTGCACGCCTACCTGAAGACTAAGCAAGCTGATCTGCTGTCGAAGATTGAATCGTCGAAGCAACTGGACAAAGACGGCGAAGCAACGCTGTCGGCCGCGGTTGCCGACTTCAAGAAATCCGGCGCATTTTAAGCGGCACGGGCGGTCCAGCTTAGGCTGAGACCGCCTTCAGCGCAGAAGGAGTAAGGACTCATGGCAGCAGGCAAAGAGATACGAGGCAAGATCAAGAGCGTAGAGAATACGAAGAAGATCACCAAGGCGATGGAAATGGTTGCCGCATCGAAAATGCGCAAAGCGCAGGACCGTATGCGCGCCGCCCGTCCCTACAGTGAGAAGATTCGCAATATCGCCGCTAATCTGGCTACCGCTAATCCGGAATACACGCACGCGTTCCTGGCAACAGAGCAAAAGGAAACGGCCAAGAAGGTTGGTTTCATCATCGTCACCACGGACAAAGGTCTGTGCGGCGGTATGAACACCAACATCTTGCGCATGGTGACGTCGAAAACCCGTGAGCTGGAAACAGCCGGCAACAAGATTGCCGCGGTAGCCATCGGTAACAAGGGGTTGGGGTTTTTGAATCGCGTAGGCGTTCCTGTCGTTGCGCAAGTAACGCAGATCGGCGACACGCCGCACCTGGAAAAACTGATCGGACCGGTCAAGGTCATGCTCGAGAAATTCCAGAACGGCGAGGTCGACGCAGTCTACCTGTGCTACACCAAGTTTATCAACACGATGAAGCAAGAGCCGGTGGTGGAGCAGTTGCTGCCGTTGCCAGCCGCTAAGATGCAAGCCGACGCGGGTAATCACAACTGGGATTACATCTACGAGCCGGACGCAGCGAGCGTGATCGATGAACTTCTGGAGCGCTATATCGAAGCGCTGGTGTACCAGTCGGTGGCGGAAAACCTGGCGTCCGAGCAATCGGCGCGTATGGTGGCGATGAAGTCTGCAAGCGACAACGCCGGCAGTGTGATCGGCGAATTGAAGCTGATCTACAACAAGACACGTCAAGCCGCGATTACCAAAGAACTCTCCGAAATCGTCGCCGGTGCGGCAGCGGTTTAAACGAATTTAACTATATTTGAAGGAACGAACATGGCTGATGGCAAAATCGTTCAGTGTATCGGCGCTGTGGTGGACGTTGAGTTTCCCCGCAACGCGATGCCTAAGGTATTCGATGCCTTGAAAATGGAAGGCTCCGAGCTGACCCTGGAAGTACAACAACAGCTGGGCGACGGCGTGGTTCGCACCATTGCCCTGGGTTCGTCCGACGGCCTGCGCCGCGGCATGATGATCCAGAACACCGGCAAGCCGATCATGGTGCCGGTGGGCAAAGCGACCCTGGGTCGCATCATGGACGTGCTGGGCAACCCGATCGACGAATGCGGCCCGGTCGCGCACGACCAGCTCGCCTCGATCCACCGCACCCCGCCTGCGTACGACGAACTGTCGCCATCGCAGGACCTGCTGGAAACCGGCATCAAGGTTATCGATCTGGTCTGCCCGTTCGCCAAAGGCGGCAAGGTCGGTCTGTTCGGTGGCGCCGGCGTCGGCAAGACCGTGAACATGATGGAACTGATCAACAACATCGCCAAGGCGCACTCGGGTCTGTCCGTGTTCGCCGGCGTTGGTGAGCGTACCCGCGAAGGTAACGACTTCTACCACGAGATGGCCGATGCCAAAGTGGTCGATCTGGAAAATCCAGAGAACTCCAAAGTGGCGATGGTCTACGGTCAGATGAACGAACCACCAGGCAACCGCCTGCGCGTCGCGCTGACCGGCCTGACCATGGCGGAAGCGTTCCGTGACGAAGGCAAGGACGTTCTGTTCTTCGTCGACAACATCTACCGCTTCACCCTGGCCGGTACCGAAGTGTCGGCACTGCTGGGCCGTATGCCGTCGGCGGTGGGTTACCAGCCTACCCTGGCCGAAGAGATGGGCCGTCTGCAAGAGCGCATCACCTCGACCAAGACCGGTTCGATCACCTCGATCCAGGCCGTGTACGTTCCAGCGGATGACTTGACCGACCCGTCGCCAGCGACCACCTTCGGTCACCTGGATTCGACCGTCGTTCTGTCGCGTGACATCGCCTCGCTGGGTATCTACCCCGCGGTCGATCCACTGGACTCGACCTCGCGCCAGCTGGACCCGCTGGTCGTCGGCCAGGAGCACTACGACACCGCGCGCGCCGTTCAGGGCACCCTGCAGCGTTACAAGGAACTGCGTGACATTATCGCGATTCTGGGTATGGACGAACTGGCACCGGAAGACAAACTGCTGGTCGCCCGCGCCCGTAAGATGCAGCGTTTCCTGTCGCAGCCGTTCCACGTCGCTGAAGTGTTCACCGGCGCGCCTGGTAAATACGTTTCGCTCAAGGACACGATCAAGGGCTTCAAAATGATCGCCTCGGGCGAACTCGATCACCTGCCGGAACAAGCGTTCTACATGGTCGGCACGATCGAAGAAGCAATCGAAAAAGCCAAGAAACTCAACTAATCGTTGAGCGCGGTTCCGTTTCGGCGGGACCGCAGCTAACCCGACAGGACACACATGGCAAATACTATTCACGTTGACGTGGTTTCCGCCGAGGAGTTGATCTACTCCGGCGAAGCCGAATTCGTCGCGTTGCCGGGCGAGCAGGGCGAGCTGGGGATCTATCCCAAGCACACGCCGCTGATCACCCGCATCCGTCCGGGCGCGGTCCGCATCCAGGTACCAGGTCAAGCTGAGGAAGAATTTGTCTTCGTCGCCGGCGGCCTGCTGGAAGTGCAGCCGGGCGCCGTGACGGTGCTGGCCGACACCGCGATCCGCGGCAAGGATCTGGACGAGGCCAAAGCGACGGCCTCCAAGAAACGTGCCGAGGAAGCGCTGGCGAACAACACCTCCGGTATCGACTACGCGAAAGCGCAAGCCGAACTGGCGGCCGCGATCGGCCAACTGGCCGCGATCGCCAAACTGCGCGCCAAGCACTAAGCAACGCACCAGCAGCACAGCAAAAAAGGCAGCCCAGGCTGCCTTTTTTTATTGCGGATCACACTTCCAGGGTTTGTTTGGCGGCCACGGCATCAAGCAAAATGCGTATCTTCAGTCGTCGCTGGCGCGCGGCAGGCGCACGGTGAACACGGTGCCGTCGGTTTCGTTGGACGTCACGCCGATCGTGCCGTCGTGCGCCTTGGTGATTTCCTGCGCGATGAACAAGCCAAGGCCCAGGCTGGTCTTGGGGCGGGCGTCGTGGCCGGCCTCCGGCTCCAGCTGCACCAACGGCTGGAAAATGGTCTGCAGCGATTCGGCCGGGATCACCGGCCCGACATTGGAGACGGTCAGCGTGATGGCGTCATCGTCGCCCTTCGCGACCAGGGTGACCGGCGTGCCCTTGTCGCTGTGCTGCGCCGCGTTGATCAGCAGATTCGTCACCAGCTGCAGCAAGCGGACACTGTCGAACTCGCCGCGCAGGTCGCCCTCGGCGCGGAACATCACGCTGGCGTGCGGATACATCGCCTGGGCGTCGGCCAGCGCCGTCTTGCACACCTCGGCCGCCTCCAGCGCCGTGCGCACCGTCGGCATGCCGGCGCCCATTTGCAAGCGGGCAAAGCCCAGCAGGTCGGTCACCATCGCGCTCATCAGCATGGCGCTGCGCTTGGTGCGTTCGGCCAGCGCCGGGATTTGCTCGGTCGGCAAGTGCGGCCGCGCCAGCAGATCGCCGACCAGCGACACGGTCGCCAGCGGCGCGCGCAGATCGTGGCCCAGCACCGCCAGGAACAGGTCGCGGGTGCTGTCGTCGCGTTCCGAGTAGGTGACGATCGATTCGGCCAGCGCCTGGTCGATCGCCTCGTTGAAGCGCACCATTTGATTGATGGTGTCGTCCGACATTTGCGGCACGCGCGGCAGCCAGAGCCGCAGCACCGTCGCCCGCAGCGCGCGGAACTCCGAGCTCAGCTGCAGCAGCGAGAAATTGCTGG
Organism: Duganella sp.; assembly: GCA_035565375.1. Taxonomy (GTDB): domain Bacteria; phylum Pseudomonadota; class Gammaproteobacteria; order Burkholderiales; family Burkholderiaceae_D; genus Rugamonas. The sequence goes on from DATMSN010000677.1 coordinate 15,402, forward strand.
CGTGCCGCAGCCGACCATGGATGGCGGCCGCGCTTTCCCCGGCGTCCAGGTCGATCTCGTCGCCCTGGGATTTCTCGTACTGCTCCTGCTGGCTCTGGTGCGTCTCGACATCGAGCGCGATCGCAGTGAGGATCTGTTCGGCGTGGTCGGTCAACGCCAGCTTGGTCATTTCGCCGTCGGGCGGGGCGGTTTTGGCCGCAAACGCCGTCCATTCGGTCAGGATGGCGCGCATGTTGTCGCGGATAAAGTCGGAGATGCTCATACCACGTGGCTTTCTAGGGGTGAAGCGGGAGCGCCTCCAGAAACCGGAGGCGGTGGCGGATACCAGTTTAACCGATTCCACGCCCCCCGCCGGGATGGATTGAGGGCGGGGCCGTGCTCGACTCAGCCGCGTTTGCCTTTCGCCCGCACTTGCGCCGCCCGTTGCAGCACTTTCCACTTGGCCACCTCGGCGATGCGGCCCTGCGGCGTTTGCTGGCCGCGCCGCGCCTCGCGCAACAGCTTGTGGTAATTACGCACGCGGTCGGCGTCGATCGTGCCCTCCACGGCGCAGCCCGGTTCACCGCTGTGACGGCAATCGCGGAACTGGCAGCGCGCCGCCAGCGCGTCGATGTCGTCGAACGCCGCCGCTAGACCGGCCTCGTCGGTATCGGGCCGCCAGCTGCGCA
>DATMSN010000678.1:0-1746 GCA_035565375.1 Duganella sp.
GCGGCCAGTTTGAGGCCGAGGCCGGAGGCGGGGTCGGCCACGGCCACGGCCAGCCAGAACAGCGCGCTGACCGCGCCCAGCACCATTGCCAGCGGGCGCACCAGCGAGAAGCGGCCCAGGCAGATGATGCCCAGCACCATCGCGTAGAACGCCACCTCGATGCCCAGCGTCCAGTAGGAGCCGTCGATCCACGGACCCCACGGGATGAAGGCCATGCTGTGGCGCAGCCCCGCGAACATCTCCCTGGCCTGTCCGAAGCCGAGCGCGACCGCCACCAGCAGGGTCAGCGGCGCGCAGATCCACGCGCCCGGCCCCAGGCGCACCACGCGGCTGGCGAAAAAACTGAACGGCGTGGCTTTTTCACCCGAGAAGGCGATCACGAAGCCGGAAATCACAAAGAACACCTGCACGCCGATCCAGCCGAAATAGCTGAACGGGGTCGTTTCGGGAAAGGCGAGCGACTGTCGTGTGGCGTTGCCGATGAAGCCGTTCGGATTCAGGTAGCAGAAGTGGAAAAACAGCACCATCATGGCGGCGGCGAAGCGCAGCACGTCGATGCCGAGCAGGTGTTGTTTGGGGGCGGGGCTGGCGGAAATGGTCATGGGTGGTCGATTGGTATGGGGCGGCGCCGCGCGGGACGCCCGGCTACCGGCATTATAGTGGAAATATGTTAAAATTGATAACTGTATTTGTTTTTTCGCAATGGCGGTATCCGCCAGGCATTCGATAGGAAGCGGGCCGCCGCGCCGCGCGGGCGCAAAGGAATCTGGCACCTGGAGCGCCACTGTCGGTACAATGCACGTTTCTTCCCTCTTAACGACGGCGCGCCCGCCCGCGGCGCAACGTCAACACACTCTACTCACTATGGCTGTCATCTCTCTTTCTTCGGCGCAACTCGCGTTCGGACACGTCGCGCTGCTCGATCACGCGGAATTTTCTTTGGAGGCCGGCGAGCGCGTCGGTCTGATCGGCCGCAACGGCACCGGCAAGTCGTCGCTGCTGAAGGTGATCTCGGGCCGCTTCAAGCTCGACGACGGCTTGCTGGTCATGCAACAAAACATCCAGATCGCCTATGTCGAGCAGGAACCGGTGTTCGATCCGGAGATGACGGTGCACGACGCGGTCGCCGCCGGCATGGGCGAGCTGCCGGCGCTGCTCAAGGAATACGACGCGCTGACCGGCCAGTTCGGCCAGGGCAACGACGACGCCGTCATGGAGCGCATGCACGACATCCAGGTCAAGCTCGACGCCGGCGACGCCTGGAACCTGTCGAACAAGGTCGAGACCGTGCTCGACAAGCTGAACCTGACCGGCGACATGCTGATGAAGACGCTCTCGGGCGGCATGCAAAAGCGCGTGGCGCTGGCGCGCGCGCTGGTGTCGGCGCCGGACGTGCTGCTGCTCGACGAACCGACCAACCACCTCGACTTCAGCTCCATCCTGTGGCTCGAGGGCCTGTTGCGCGACTTCAAGGGCAGCGTGCTGTTCATCACCCACGACCGTTCCTTCCTGGACAACGTCGCCACCCGCATCATCGAGCTCGATCGCGGCCGCCTGCTGTCGTATCCGGGCAATTTCACCACCTACCAGACCCGCAAGGCCGAGCAGCTGGAGAACGAGGAGGTCGAGAACGCCAAGTTCGACAAGTTCCTGGCGCAGGAGGAGGTGTGGATACGCAAGGGCGTCAAGGCGCGCCGCGTGCGTGACGAGGGCCGCGTGCGCCGCCTCGAGGCGCTGCGCCTGCAG
>DATMSN010000679.1:0-2257 GCA_035565375.1 Duganella sp.
GCCCGGATGGGAGCGCGCGAAATCCTCCTCGCGGAAGCCGCGCAGGTCCAGCAGCGCGACGGCCAGCGCGTCGCCCAGCGCCAGGGTGACGGTGGTCGACGTGGTCGGCGCCAGGTTCATCGGGCAGGCCTCCTTGGCCACGGCCACGTTCAGGTGGACGTCGGCGATGATCGCCAGGCTCGAGCCGGGCTTGCCGGTCATCGCGATGACCTTGCTGCCCATGCGCTTGACCACCGGCAGGATGGTCATCAGCTCGGCGCTCTCGCCGGAGTACGAAATGGCGATGAAGGCGTCGTCGGCGGTGACCATGCCGAGGTCGCCGTGGGCCGCCTCGGCCGGATGCACGAACAGCGCCGGCGTGCCGGTCGAAGCCAGGGTCGCGGCGATCTTGCGGGCGATGTGGCCGGACTTGCCGATGCCGGACACCACCACCCTGCCCTTGCAGTTAAGCAAGAGTTCGATCGCCCGCGTCACGCTGTCGTCGTCGCCCAGGCGGGCGTTGAGCGCGGCGATGGCGTCGGCCTCGTTTTGCAACGTTTCACGGGCCAGCCGCAATGCGTGCCCGGCCATTTTTGCGTCAAAAGCTTTCAGCATTGTTTTTTCATGGGTTACACTCATACCCAAGTATAGCCGAATTGAGAAAGCAAAAAACTTGCCAGTCAAAACATAACGCCCGACGCCGGCGACAAACAACTAAATATTATTTTACTGGCTATGTTGAAATGACGTTTTCACCCCTGGAATTAACCCTGATACTGCTCGGCAGCGCCGTGTTGGGCGTGGTGGCGTTCCGCATGATGCACCTGCCGCCGATGCTCGGCTACCTGGCCGTCGGCATCCTGATCGGCCCCCACGCGCTGGGCCTGGCCGAGCAGAGCGAAGCCACCCACGGCCTGGCCGAGTTCGGCGTGGTGTTCCTGATGTTCTCCATCGGCCTCGAATTCTCCCTGCCCAAACTGATGGCCATGCGCGGCATCGTCTTCGGGCTCGGCATGGCGCAGGTGGTGCTCACCATCGTCGCCACCATGCTGTTCGGCTGGGCCATCGCCACCCAGCTGCCGCCGTCGATCCAGATCGGCTGGCAGGCCTCGTTCGCGCTGGGCGGCGCGCTGGCGATGTCGTCGACCGCCATCGTGGTCAAGATGCTGACCGAGCGGCTCGAGCTCGAAAGCGAACACGGCCGCAAGATCATCGGCATCCTGCTGTTCCAGGACCTGGCCGTGGTGCCGCTGCTGATCCTGATCCCGTCGCTGGGCCAGCGGCCCGACGCGCTGGTCGAAACGCTGGCCTGGGCCGGCGTCAAGGCGGTCATCGTGCTGGCGCTGCTGCTGGTGGTCGGCCACCGCCTGATGCGCGGCTGGTTCACCATCGTCGTCAAGCGCCGCTCGCAGGAACTGTTCATGCTCAACCTGCTCCTGGTGACGCTGGGCGCGGCCTGGATCACCGAGAAGGCCGGCCTGTCGCTCGCGCTGGGCGCCTTCGTGGCCGGCATGCTCATTTCCGAGACCGAATACAAGCACCAGGTGGAGGAGGACATCAAGCCGTTCCGCGACGTGCTGCTGGGGCTGTTCTTCATCACCGTCGGCATGCTGCTCAACGTGCGCCTGGTGCTGGAGAACTGGTGGCTGGTGCTGGTGTTGCTGGGCGGCCCGGTGCTGCTCAAGTTCGCGCTGATCGCCGGCCTGGCCAAGCTGTTCGGTTCGTCCGACGGCATCTCGATCCGCACCGGCCTGGCGCTGGCGCAGGCCGGCGAGTTCGGCTTCGTGCTGCTCAACCTGGCCGGCGGCAGCAAGCTGATGGACCCGTTCATCATCCAGGTGGTGCTGGCGTCGATGGTGCTGTCGATGCTGGTGGCGCCGTTCCTCATCGCCAAGTCGGACCAGATCGTCATGAAGGTGTCGAGCAACGAGTGGATGATGCAATCGCTGGCGCTGACCAAGATCGCCAGCCGCACCATGGCCACCAGCAAGCACGTGATCGTGGCCGGCTTCGGGCGCAGCGGCCAGAGCCTGGCGACCCTGCTGGGCGAGGAGAACATCGAATACCACGCGCTCGACCTCGACCCGGAGCGGGTGCAGGAGGCGCAGGCGGCCGGCCGGCAAGTGTCGTACGGCGACGCCGCGCGCCGCGAAAGCCTGATCGCGGCCGGCATCTACCGCGCCAGCGCGGTGGTGATCACCTACGCCAGCACGCCGTCGGCGCTCAAGGTGCCGCACCTGGTGCACGAGCTGGCGCCGACGTTGCCGGTGATCGTGCG
>DATMSN010000680.1:0-1603 GCA_035565375.1 Duganella sp.
CGGCCGGCGCCCGCACCACCGTGCGCATCCGCTACCACGGCGTGCCGCACGTGGCCAAGCGCGCGCCGTGGGATGGCGCCTTCGTCTGGAGCAAGACCGAGGACGGCCAGCCGTGGATCGCCACCACCGTCGAAGGCGAAGGCTGCGACCTGTTCTGGCCCTGCATCGACCATCCGATGGGCAAGGCCAAACTGATCGACCTGCACATCAGCGTGCCGGCGCCGCTGGTGGTCGCCGGCAACGGCGTGGCGCTCGGCATGGACGAACGGGACGGCTGGCGCACCTACCACTGGCGCGCGAAAAATCCCAGCACCTACGGCGTGGCGCTCAACATCGGTCCGTACGAGCTGCTGTCGGGCGACTACGCCAGCAGGTACGGCAACACGATCCCGCTGCGCATGTGGTATCTGAAAGGCCACGAACGGCAGGCCAAGGGCTTGTTCGGCGAGTTCGCGCCGATGCTCGATTTCTTCGAGCGCCGCATCGGCCCCTACCCGTTCGGCGACGAGAAAATGGGCGTGGTCGAAACGCCGCACCTGGGCATGGAACACCAGACCATCAACGCCTACGGCAACGGTTACCTGAAATCGCCTTACGGTTACGACTGGCTGTTGCACCACGAACTGTCGCACGAGTGGTTCGGCAACCAGATGACCAACGCCGACTGGGACGACATGTGGCTGCACGAGGGCTTCGGCAGCTATATGCAGCCGCTGTACCTGCAATGGCTGCGCGGCGACATGGAATTCCAGGCGGAGCTGTTCAACCACCGCAAGTCGTTGATCAACAAGGTGCCGGTGGTCAGCGGCAAACCGCAACGCATCGAGGACGTCTACGACGACAAACGCGGCGGCCCCGGCAACGACATCTACACCAAGGGATCGCTGATCCTGCACACGCTGCGCAACCTGATCGGCGATGACTTCTTCTTCCGCGCCACGCGCCGCATGGTCTACGGCACCGAGACGCCGGTTCCCGGCAACTTCCAGCCACGCTGGAGCAGCACCAGGGAATTCATCGCCATCGTCAACGAGATCGGCGGCCGCGATCTGGGCTGGTTCTTCGACGCCTATCTGTACCACGCGGCCTTGCCGGAGCTGGTCGAGGCGCGCGACGGCGACCGGCTGCGGCTGGGCTGGAAGCTGAAGGACGGCGGTCCGTTCCCGATGCCGCTGGAGGTGCGCATCCATGACGATCAGGGCGAGCGCACCGTGCGGTTGCCGATGACCGGCGGCAGCGGCGAACTGACCCTGCCGGCCAACGCGCTCTATACTATCGATCCGGGTTCCCGCGTGCTGCGCCAGCAGGCCCATATCGACGAGTGGAAAAGCGACGACGACGAACGCAAAAAGAAGAAAGCGAAGGCATCATGAAAAAGTTCACGCTGGCGCTGCTGATGGCGGTCGCGCTGTCCGCCTGCAGTCCGCAATACGACTGGCGCGACTACCGCGCCAACGACGCGCCGTACGCCGTGCTGTTCCCCGCCAAGCCGGCCAGCCAGACGCGCACCATCAAGCTCGGCGACCTGGACGTGAACATGACGATGACGGCGGCCGAGGTCGACGGCGTGGTGTTCGCGGTCGGCAGCGCGCAGCTGGCGGAC
>DATMSN010000681.1:0-1644 GCA_035565375.1 Duganella sp.
GCCGCGCGACTCGATCGACAAGGACGGCAAGCCGGTCGTGGTCGAGACGTTCGGCCGCCACGATCCGTGCGTCGGCATCCGCGCCACGCCGATCGCCGAGGCCATGCTGGCCCTGGTGCTGATCGACCACGCGCTGATGCATCGCGCCCAGTGCGGCGACGTCAAGGTCTCGACCCCCGATATCACGCTGTAAGCGGTGCCGGCACAAGCGCTCGGCTTCGCCTTATTCCTGTTCTGCTACTACGCGCACGCCGGCACCTGGAGCACCTACGCGACGTTGTATTTCGCCAACAAAGGCATGAGCGTCGCCCAGATCGGCGTGCTCATGTCGATGATCCAGGTGCTGCGCATCGTCGGCCCCAACGTCTGGGGCTACGTCGCCGACCATTACGACCGGCGCGTGCTGGTGCTGCGGCTGGCCGGCTTCGCCGCGCTGGCGGCGTTCTCCGGCTTCTTCTTCGGCGCCAGCTTCGCCCACTTCATGCTGGCGATGATCGTCCTCAATCTGTTCACCAGCGGCCAGGCGCCGATCTGCGAGGCGCTGATGCTGTCGGAGATGCGCGGCGACCTGACCTTCTATGGCCGCATCCGGATGTGGGGCTCGATCGGCTTCATCGTCGCCGTGACCCTGGCCTCGTATGTGCTGGAGCACCACGGCATCGCGGCCTTGCCGTGGGTGGCCGCCGCGCTGCTGGTGCTTACCATCGCCGCCGCCTTCCGCCTGCGGGACGTGCCGCGCAGGGTGCACAAGGACGCGCCGCTGCCGTTGATGACGTTGCTGCGCCGGCGCGAGGTGCTGGCGTTTTTCACGTCGACGGCGCTGATGGTGGCGGCGCACACCTCGCTCTACACCTTTTATTCGCTGTATCTGGAACGGCATGGCTACAGCAAGACGGTGATCGGCGCCATGTGGTCGCTGGGCGTGACGGCCGAGGTGCTGTTGTTTTACTTCCAGTCGCCGCTGTTGAAGCGCTGGGGCGCGATGCGCATGATGTATCTGGCGCTGGGCGTGGCGGTGGCGCGGTTCGTGATGATCGGCGTCGGTTCGGATCTGCTTTGGCTGCTGATCGTGGCGCAGCTGCTGCACGCGGCCACTTTCGCGCTGCATCATTCGTCGTCGGTGATGACGCTGCAGCGCTGGTTTTCCGGGCCGCTGCAGGCGCGCGGGCAGGCGCTGTATATGAGCATCTCGTACGGCATCGGCGGCTCGCTGGGCGGGTTGTTCCTCGCGCAGTGGTGGCAGGGGGCGGGGCCGGCGTCGGTGTATTACGTGGCGGCGGTGTTGGCGCTGGCGTCGGCGCTGGCGGCGGTGTTGTCGTTCAGGTGGCAGCGGCAGCGTGATGCGGCTGAAGATTTCGCGGAGATACGTAGGGCGGATTAGCGTAGCGTAATCCGCCATGCATGCGCCGTCAGCGGCTCGAAGATGGCGGATTACGGCGTTCGCCTAATCCGCCCTACGTGTTTTAGATTTTTGCTGTCGCACCGGGTCACACCCGGCCGCCAACCACTTCCTGCGCGTGGCGCCGTTCCACCGCGCGCACCACCAGCGTGCGCATGTCGTTGAGCAGCGAGAACTCGGTCTGGCTCAGTTGTATCGGCGGGAACGAGTCGTCCCAGTCGCCGTACAGGAATCCGGCCGGCTGG
>DATMSN010000682.1:0-3054 GCA_035565375.1 Duganella sp.
GCGCACTTCAGACGCCACGACAGCGAAGCCGCGGCCCTGCTCACCTGCGCGGGCCGCCTCGACGGCTGCGTTGAGCGCCAGGATGTTGGTCTGGAAGGCGATGCCGTCGATCACGCCGATGATGTCGACGATCTTCTTGGCCGACGCGTCGATCGAGCTCATGGTGTTGACCACTTCCGACACCACCTTGCCGCCCTTGATCGCCACGTCCGACGCGGCCGACGCCAACTGGTTGGCTTCGCGGGCGTTGTCGGCGTTCTGTTTCACGGTCGAGGTCAATTCCTCCATCGCCGAGGCGGTCTTCTCCAGCGAGCTGGCTTGCATTTCGGTGCGGGCCGACAGGTCGATGTTGCCGGCGGCGATTTCACGCGAGGCGGTGCCGATGGTCTCGGTGCCCGAGCGGACCTGGCCGACGATGTCCACCAGGCTGTTGCGCATTTCCTTCATTTCGAACAGCAGGCTGTCCTTGTCGTTGCCGGTGGTGTCGATGGCCACGGCCAGGTCGCCATTGGCGATGCTGCTGGCGATCGAGGCGGTGTAGTCGGGCTCGCCGCCCAGCTGCTTGAGCAGGCCGCGGGTGATGACCAGCGCGGCGACGATCGAGATGCCGACCGCCAGCAGGCCCATGATGATCATGAAGTTGCGGCCGCTGGAGAAGCCGGCGGCGGCGTCCACCTGCATTTGCGCGTTCAGCTTGTCCTCGAGCGCGGCCAACTGGTCGAGCGCGGCCATCCATTTTTTCTGGGCCGGACGGATTTCCTTGATCAGCACGCGGGTCGCGCCTTCGGCATTGCTCGCCAGCCACAGCTCGGTCGCCTTGGCGATCGCCGGCATGGCCAGGCCTTCTTGTTCCTTGATGGTCGCCAGCAGGGCTTTTTCCTCGGCGATCGATTCCTTGGCGAATTGCGCGCTCAGCTTGTTCTGCGCTTCGGTGTACTTGGCGGCCAGATCCTTGACGCGGTTCAGTTCCGGCTCCATGTCGGCGGCGTCGGTCATCAAGGTCAGCACGCGCAGCGAGCTGATGCGGTCACTGACGTTGTCGCGCATGTCGATCACCAGGCGCGAGACGACATTGTTGACGCCGATAACATGGTCCAGACGGTCCTGGATTTGCGCCATGCGGAAGATGCCCACGGTGGTCACGGCCACCAGGAACAGGAGTACCAGGGCGAATCCGAGGCCCAGGCGCGTTCCGACTTTCATTTTTGCTAAATTCATTTCGTCTCTTCTTAAGTGGCGCTGTTGATAAGAATTTGCCCTGGGCTGCCTCGTGGGTACGAGAACACTATCCGCACAGCCATTGCTGTAAATCAATAAAACATGACATTAGCAAACAATGACTGCGAATGCAAAATTTAGCGCTACACAAAGCCTTGGGTGTAGTTTTTGCGCCGCAATATGCTGCCGGATGGTGTAGGAAATGTGTGGTATTTGATGAATTATAGATGCAAATTTTTCCTCAAAGCAAGAAAAAAATGCCACAAAACCTCGCAAACGGAATTTCTGCGTGGAAATACCAACAGATTCGTGAATTTAATGCCGGATAGGCAAGACTTAGGCGGCGGTGCGCAGCCGGGCGGCCGCTTCGAGGAGGAGATTGGCGTCGCCGGCGGCGAGCTTTTTGGAATCGGACAGCACCTGACGGAACGCGCGCGCGCCCGGCAGACCGGTCATCAGGCCCAGCATGTGGCGCGTGATGCTGTTCAGTTTGAGGCCCTTGACGCCGTGCTGCGCCAGTTGTGCCTGGATGTAGGGGATCATCGCCTCGAGCACCTGCTCGCGCGTCTTGATGGCGCTGTCGTCGCCGTAATAGCGCTGGTCGAAGCCGGCCATCACGAACGGGTTGTGATACGCCTCGCGGCCCAGCATGACGCCGTCGAGGTGCAGCAAATGCTCGTCGATCTCGGCCTCGGTCTTGATGCCGCCGTTGATGATGATTTCGAAGTCGGGAAAATCGCGTTTGAGGCGGTACGCGTAGTCGTATTTCAGCGGCGGCACCTCGCGGTTTTCCTTCGGCGACAAGCCCTTGAGGATGGCGTTGCGGGCGTGGACGATGAAGGTCTTGCAGCCGGCGTCGGCCACGGTGCCGACGAAATCGCGGACGAAGTCGTAGCTTTCGGTCTGGTCGATGCCGATCCGGTGCTTGACGGTGACGTCGATGCTGACGGCGTCGCGCATGGCTTTGACGCAGTCGGCCACCAGTTGCGGCTCGGCCATCAGGCAGGCGCCGAAAGCGCCCTTCTGCACCCGCTCGGACGGGCAACCGCAGTTCAGGTTGATCTCGTCGTAGCCCCATTGCTCGCCCAGTTTGGCGCTGGCGGCCAGGTCGGCCGGGTCGCTGCCGCCCAGTTGCAGCGCGACCGGGTGCTCCTCGTCGTTGAAGCGCAGGTGGCGCTCGACGTCGCCGTAGACCAGTGCGCCGGTGGTGACCATCTCCGTGTACAGCCACGTGTGGCGGCTGATGTGGCGGTGGAACACGCGGCAGTGGCGGTCGGTCCAGTCCATCATCGGCGCGACCGACAGGCGGCGGCTCGGCTTGACGCCAGCGGCGGCGGCTTTGTCGGTGGTCGGCTGATCGATGATGGTCATGGCGGCTGCTACGGGAAACGGATGAGGGTCGTCATTATATAGCGAAACCCCGCGGCGGACCATCGGCCGGCTACGCCGGGGCGAACGGCAAGGTCACCAGCCCGACCAGGTAGCGCGCCGGTCCGGGGCCGGGATTGGCATAGCTGATGTGCCGATCTTCGCGCATCGCCACGCAATCGCCGGCCTCCAGACGCCATTGCTGGTCGCCGGCCGAGATGTCCATCGTGCCTTCGAGCAGCCACACCTGCTGGTAAATATCGGACGCCCGCGCCACTTGCTCATAGGCGACCCGCTGCCCCGGCGGGAACACCACCTCGACCAGTTGCAGCGGCGAGCGCAGCGCCGGCGACAACTGCCGCCGCACATAGCCCGAGGCCGGATCGGTCCACACTTGCTGCTCGCCGGCGCAGCCGCAGGTGCCCGACAAAAGCTGCTTCAGCCAGTGGTTCCCGTCGCCGTTCAGCC
>DATMSN010000683.1:0-10551 GCA_035565375.1 Duganella sp.
GTGCTGCTGCCGACCCAGCTCAGCACGACGCCGTTGTCGTCCTTCTGCGGCAGCGCGTGGTTGTCGAACACGCGCCAGGCGCCGTCGCGGCGGCGCATGCGGCAATCGCAGCGGAACTCGCTGCCGTAGACGCTGGCGTGCCGCCACGCCAACGTCATCGCCGCGATGTCGTCCGGATGGATCACGCTCGACCAGTTGTCGTCGCCCATCATCTTCTCGGGTGGAATGCCGCTGAACTCCTCCCAGTGGTGGCTGAGGAAATCGATGCGCAGCTCCGGCGTGGCGGTCCACACCATCTGCGGCAAGCCCTCGGTGAGCGAGCGCCAGCGCGATTCGGACGCCGTCAGCTGCGTCAGCAGGTCCTGCAGCGCCTGCTTGTTTTCCATCAGCTGCTCGACCGACTGGAACTGCTTGCGCAAGCCGAAGCGCACGCTCATCAGCAAGCCCGCGGCCAGCACCAGCAGCAGCGAGGCGAAGATGGCGGCGTTGCGCACCTCCTTGTGCCACGGCACCAGGAAGTCCTCGCTGGCCAGCCCCACCACCACGTACACCGGGTAGGCGCCGATGCGCGACACGCTCAAGGTGCGCTCGCGGTGGTCGCGCGAGGTGACGACGGTGTAGGTGGCCCGGTCCAGTTCGCCGTCCATGATGCGCTGGGTGATGGCGTTGACCTTGATGGTGCTGCCAAACAGCATGTCCTCGGACTCCGGATAGCGGTGCAGCACGCGCTTGCGGTTATCCAGCAGCACGATGGCGCCGTGCTCGCCGATGTTGAGCGAGGCAAACGCGGTCGTCAGCCGGGTGCTGTTGATGAGCACATAGGCGGTGCCGCCGAAGCCGCCGTCGGGCAAGGTCAGCGGGAAGGCCAGCGGCAGCACCCACTCGTCGCTGATGCGCGAGCGGGCCGGCTGGCCGATGATGAGCTCCTGTTCGGTCTTGGCGCGCTGGAAGAATTCGCGGATGCTCAAATCCTGCGGCTTGGACAGGTCGATCCGTTCGCCGTAGATCACGCGGCCGGACGCGTCGGCGCCGCGCACGGCGTCGGCCTGGGGGATGCGCTCCTTGAGCGAGCGCAGGTAGGCGCTGAACTTCTCGTCGTCGAAATGGCCGGCCGCGTGCATGGCCTGGAACTCGACGCCGGCGCGGCGCATCGCCAGGTCCACCTCGAGGAAATGGGAGTTGAGGAATTTCTCCAGCGTGATGACGAGGTTGCGCGAGGTCTCGTCGGCGGCGGCGTAGTAGCGCAGCCGGCTCTGGTTGAGCACATGGCCGATCCCCAGCAGAACGATCAACAACACGACCGCGACGGCGGCCACCAGCACGCCATACAGCTTTCTAAACTTCCGCAGGGTATCGACTCTCATCACGGGGGTGCGCGCTCTCTTTACGCCAGTTGCTCGTTTGTTACCACATTACATCAAAAAAAACGCTCCAGCGGAGCGTTTTTTCGATCACAAACCTTGGTTGGTGATATCGGCCAGCGATTCTCGGCCTTTGTCGCTGATGTCGAAGCCGCCTTCGGCGCGCGGCACGATATGGGACTTTTTACCGAGGAACATGGCCACGTCGGCATCGATCGGGCTGGCGGGATCGGCCTCGATGGCGCGCAAACCCAGGATGCAACGGCGCAGGAACAAGATTTCCTCACCTTTGTCGGTGAGCGAGATGCGGCCGTTCTTGGCGATGGTGAATAGTTTGATGCCGGCCAGGCGCTTGGTGTTGCGCCCGACGCAAGCGCTGACGCGCTCGCCCTTGATGCCGCGTTTGACTTCGTCCAGCGCGTTGTATTCGTCCTGCGTTAATTTCTCGTTCTTCATTGCCATTTTTTCCATAAGAGACTGCTGCGGCCCTCATGGTACGCGCCCGGCGGGATGTCGGCAAGAAAATGCGCCGCCAGCGCGTTTGCGGCGAAACGCGCGGCCCGCCCCGACAATGGCGGATGACTGCTTACAACGCCCGGATCGCCAGCCACACCAGCCCGATGCTGGCGAAGGCGGCGATGCAAATCAGGGCTTGCACACGCTTCGCGCTCAACGCGACACTACGACGACCGAGGTAGATTTTGTTGTGTAAGGAATTGCCCATGATGCTCTCCGTGAACGAAAACCGATGACATGACTAAATTATAGGAACAGTTTCATGACGACAGTGTGACGTTCAACACAAACATATAAATTTGTATCCCTCGAGCAACGATTCTCACGGATACTCACGGCGCCCAACGCGCGCCGGTCCGCGCGGCAAACTGCTAGCATGAATTTTCAGTCATAAACGGAGTCCAACATGAATCAACCGACCAAAAACCACCGCGACGAACACGCCGCCGACGGCGGCCACATGCTTGACGAAGCCGACATCGGCAGCGGCGAGCGCACGCCCGGGCAAAAGGACACCGACGAGGCCATCAAAAGCATCCCGCCGCTGCCGCACGACGGCGGGCACGGCAAGCCGAAGCCGGCCTCGACTTAACCCCGCACGGCGGCGCACTGGGGTCGTACCCCACCGGGTACGACCCCGCCTTATCGGGTTTTCAGACCGCCGCCCGACTACGTTTTGATCGGCGGCGCCTTGGGCGTCGGTTCCTCGATCGGCGCCTGGTCCGGCATCGGCATGTTGTCGGGCGGCGGATCTTTTTCCGGCTGCGGCGGCGGCACCTCGGGATCGGGTGTCGAATGGGCGCGCTGTGGCGGGGCGTGGTCGATGGCGGTCATGGCTCGGTCCTCCTTAAGTGGGTTCCAGATGTAGATCGGGCACAAGCCGCGATTCACAAGCACCCGATTGCCGCGCTGCGTGCGGCAGCGCACGCAGGCGGTCGCAAGCCCGCGCCGCCGTTACTTGATGCGGAAAATCATGTCCACCGTCTGCGTCCAGCGCAACACCGTCACCGACAGAAAATCCTTGTCGCCGGTCTGGGCCTGCGCGCGGCCTTCGGTGTTGTAGTAATCGGTCGGCATCAGGCCCACGGCCTTGGTCAGGTTGCGCAGCTGGCCCGATGACACCGCGGTGACCGCCCCCACCTTCTTGCCGAAGCCGGCCGCGATGCCCTCGGCGCGGCGCAGCGCGTCCTTGATGGCGGCGGCGGTCAGTTCCTGCTCGACCTTGAGGCGGTCGCTCTTGCCGAACGTGGTCGACATATGGTCGATGTTCGGCTTCTCCAGCAGCGCCAGCATGATGGGACGCCATTTGGTCAGGTCGCGCACGACGATATGCACGGAACTGCGGATATCGTAGTCCGGCGCCGCGTTGGGGTCGGGGTTGGCGGATTTGCGCATTTCCTTGCGCATGTCCTGCACTTCGATGGCGGCCGCGCTGTCGCCCTCCGGCGGACCGGACTGCTCGGTCAGCAGCGCGCGGATCTCTTCGACGCGGGCCTGGATCACCGCCACGGCGGCGGCCGGATCGGCGTCGAAGGCGCTGACGTCGAAGTCGATCTCGCCCATGTCCGGCGCCGCCATGATAAATCCCTCGCCACCGACGTGGATGAACGGATAGGTCGGCAAATCGACCGCATGGGCAACCAGCGGCAACAGCGCCAGCGCAAGAGCTAATTTCTTCAGCATCGACTAATCCTTAAAAGTTAAGGACTTAGTATGCTTTATTTTTTAATAATTTTCAATTTGCAAGAGACTTACTTGCGTTCACTTGGCTTTGTTAATCTCGGTCAGCAGCACGAACACCTCGTGGCGGATGGCCGGCTCGGCCGCCTTGAATTCCTTGTTGGCCTTGACGAAGGCCGGCTTTTTCATCTCGGCCTTTTCGGCCGGGGTCGGCGTTGGATCGGCCGCGTACATGCGCGGCGCGCCGTTGTAGGTTTCCTTGAGCAGCTTCTGGCCATAGCTGGACTGGTAGTAGCGCGTCATCTCGGCGGCCGTCTCGGTGCCGACCAGGCGCGCCACTGGCACCGACAGGCGGGTATAGACCATCTCCGGCGTCAGCTTTTCCACCTTGGCCATGGTCAGCTCGCGCTGGGCCGGGCTGGGGAATTTGCTCATGCCGGCGGTCATGCGCAGCAGCTTTTCCGCCTGCATCGACAGCAGCAGATCGTGGGCGGCCTTCACTTGCACGGCGTCGGGCGCGGCCGCTGCGGCGGCGGTCAAGGTGGCGATGGTCAGGCCGGCGGCGGCCAGGATGGTGCGCAATTTCATGTCTACCCCTTGGATTACAGAATTAGTTAGTATTGGCACGCATCATATTGCGAATTCAATAAAATTGCTCGCCTGTTTGAGATCGTCGCTAGCAGGTAGAATGTCGGTTCCCGCAGCCAACGCCTTCAGACCATGCTCACCACACCCCTCAGCGACGAAGAATACGACCAGCTTGACGACATGCTGCGCGACATCGGCGACCAGGCGATGGACGTCTCGGCGCTGGAAGGCTTGCTGACCGCGCTGGTGATCGGCCCGCGTCCGGTGGCGCAGGCGGTATGGCTGCCCAAGGTCTGGGGCGCCGACGGGGCCGGGACCGAAGCGGCGACCGGGCTGGTGCTGCGCCACTTCGAATACATGCGCAAATGGATGGCGCAGGACCCGGGCAGCTTCGAGCCGATCTACGAGTGCGGCGGCGCCTGGAGCGCGCAGGCGTGGACCGAAGGGTTCGAGACCGGCATGGGGATCGACGCCGAGGGCTGGGCGCCGCTTCGGGCCGCCCATCCGGAATGGCTGGCGCCGCTGCAGCGCGAGGGCGACGACTGGGAGCGCGCCGTCACGCGCTCGGTCATCCAGATCAACGCCCACTGGCATCCCGAACCCGGCAAGACCGTCAAGGTCGGCCGCAACGATCCCTGCCCTTGCGGCAGCGGCAAAAAGTACAAGAAGTGCTGCGGCGACGGCAAGTAAGGAATTTGTGCAACAAAGCCTTTGACGTGCAAATTGGTCGTTTTGGACGACCGCGCCGTATGACGAGGCCAGAATCCAGTGGTCGTTACTACGGATTGCACAAATATGTACTTGACAACAAAGTGGTGCCGAAAAAGCACGCTGTTCTTCATCCTTCTTTATGTCACCGACGCGACGGCGCTGGAATTCGAGACCGGTATCGCGCCGTTTGGAAGCACGGTCGCCGCGGCGAGAATGCGCCTGGCTGGGAAATGCTCCACCCTCACCAGCCATACCGTAGCCCGACTTGCGGGCACGGCGGGCGGATCCCGGATTGAGCTGCGCTGCGGCGGATTTGATTATCTCGGCGCCCAACGGCATCTGGCGCTCGCATTCACCGACGACGCGCTCGACGGCGCGCTCGTCGGAGATATCCGCGACGCGCTCCCGGCCCTTAAAACGAGCCTGATCCGCGCGTACGGCCAACCGTCGATAGCGACTCGCTGGGTCGATTACTTCGCCGGCGCCGGCGTTTTGCTCGATATCGCTGCGGGTGAACTTTCCTTCGCCTCCGGTTCCGCGCGCATGAATCAGGAAAGCGCCGCTCTGGCGATCAAACATCACACGGTCAAGCTGCGCTTGTCCCGCGCGCAGTGGTTGGAGGATCTGGCCAGGTTGGACAGCCGGATACGCAACACCCACGTCAACCCGTTCTGGCACCGCGCCGAGGCCGGGTATGTGGAACTGTTTTACGACGTGGACCACTACATACGCACCGCCCGCCGGATCGATTCGATGATCGTGAACGCGCACTTCGAGAAGCTGGTCGCCTATCTCTCGGATGGGCATTCGTACATCGTCGATAAAGCGGCGCGGTTCGGACTGTACCCGTACGAGCTCGAATGGTTTGGCGATGGGCTTTTCATTACAGCGACCACCGACGATCGCCATCATCTGTTGGGGGCCCGGATCGTCGCCATTGACGATCAGTCGATCGCCCGAGCGAGCGAGCTGATTGCGCCGTATATTCCGGTCGTGAATTCAAGCGCCTTCAAATCCCAGTCGCGTGATGCGTTTCGATCCGCCGGATTGCTTCACGCCGCCGGTATCAGCAAACAGCCGGGAAGCACTGTGCTCACCTTGAGACTACACGACGGAGGAATCACCAGGCAAAAATACGTTCGCCATCGCGGGGCGCCGCAAAAACTGGTCGAGCTGGGCGAAATGCCGGGCGTCGCGATTCCGCTGTATCGCCAGAATCGTTCCATGGATCAATGGTTCACACTGATCGACGGAGTGTTATATATCCGCTACGCTTCCGCGGTGGAAAAACATCCCGCTGACATCGCGGCGCTGAGCGAGCGGGTCAATGCGCTGATTGACGGTGGCCTAGCCCGCAAAGTGATTGTCGACGTGCGCGACAATGGCGGCGGCGACTCCCATCACAACGCCCCTCTCGTGGAAGCGCTGCGCCGTGGCGACAAGTTGAACGAGCGAGGCAAGCTTTTCGTCCTCACCAATCACAACACCTTTTCCGCGGCGGTGAATTTCGCGGGAAATATGGAAGTCCGCACCGATGCCATCTTCATTGGCGAAAAGGTGGGTGACCGTGCGAATTTCGCCGGCGAATCCGGGCCGCAAGCCTTGTATCGGCTGCCCCATTCGAACATCGCCCTCAGTTTGTCGTTTTCCGAGTGGAGTTCGACGTATGACGACGACCGCCGCGACGCGGTCCGCCTGGATCTGCCGGTTTCGACGAACATCGACGACCTCCTTTTCGGCCGCGACCCTGTTCTGCAGGCGGCGCTCGACTATTCCACCATTCCGCCTCCAGTGCCGGCCACCGACCGCCCGGCGCTTCGCCGCTGGGTCGGCCGTTACGACTACAGCCCTGACAAAGCGCTCAACATCGTCGCGGACGGTGGCTTTCTGCGAATGGAGATCACCGAATCCGTTTTCTCCCGCCTGCATATCGGCGCGGATGGCGTCGCGGATGCGGACTTGGCCGGCATACGCCTACGCATGCTGCCAACAGGTGTGCTTGAATTACTCCAGGCAGGGAATGCCCGGCGCACGCTACCGCCTTTGTCCGATGAACATTTAAAACCATTGGAATTGCTAATGGCGGGGCGATTTGCCGAGGCGAAAACGGCCTATCGCGCAGTGTACGACGCGCACCCGACGTTGCTGTCGATACGCGCCAACAGTCTCGGGGTGCTTGCATCCCAGCTGCGGGCGCGGTACCGCAGCCAGCAACTGTACCGGCAGCTGCGCGAAATAGCGGTTAACTTACATGGACAATCACTACTAAGTTGGGATGAGGAAGAGAACGATGACTAAAATATTACTGCAAATGGCCTTCGCGGCGTTCGCATTGTCAGGCGCGCGCGCGCAGGCGGAAATCATCGCGTTCGAAAACGTCAACGTCATCACGATGGAGGCGCGTGGCGTCCGGTTTCATCAGCGCGTGACAGTCGATGGCGATCGAATCATCGCCATTTCTCCGGTGGGGACGCCCCCCGTCATCAAAGCGGCGCGGACGATTGATTGCGCCGGAAAATTCATGATTCCAGGCCTGATCGACACGCATTACCACCAGCGTGGCACCGCCCCCAAGGAATACGAGCTGCTGTACAAGCTGCTGCTCGCAAACGGGATTACTGCCGTCGTGAGCATGGGTGAGGACCCGGGACAGGACACCATCGCGATCCGTGCGCACGCCAACCGCGACGATGTACTTGCCCCCGTATACTACACGGTGGGAGCGTACCTCGACGACGCCATTCTCAAGACGCCCGCCGATGCCACCGAGGTGGTCAAGCGCCATCGGGAGCGCGGCTACGATTTCATCAAGGTGCACGGTAATCTGCCGCTGCCCGTCTATCTGGCATTGCTCGACGAGGCGGCGAAAGCCGGTATTCCGGTGATTGGTCATGCCCAGCGATTGATGCCACTCGAGTACTCGCTGCGGATGACACACATCGCGCACATGGAGGAAATCGTCATGGTCTTTTCAGACGATAAAGACTTCCGCATCACCGACATAGATCGTTTTCAGGCAAAGCGAATCGCGCGGCAAATCAAGGATAGCGGCATTTACGTATCACCCACCCTGAGCATTCTCGCCGGGATCGAAGACTACACCGACGACGCGCGCTTCGAATCACTCAAGAAGCGGCCAGTCACCGCATACCTGTCGCGTGATGAGTACGACAATTACACGACGCCGGGCAAGGAATACCGCTCTGAATTCATCCTCAGTCGCAAGGGTATCGACGGCGTGGCGAAGCTGGTCAAGGCGACGCGGGTGCTGACCAGGGCGCTGTACGAAGCTGGCGTCCCGTTGCTGGTTGGCAGCGACAATTTTGGCATGCAAATAACCGGCTTTTCCTTTCACGATGAAATGGAAGCGATGAACAAGGCTGGAATGCCGGCTTACGAGGTACTGCACGCCGCCACCGCGCTGAGCGCGCGGTACCTGGGGCGCCAAGCCAGCGCCGGCACGCTCGGCATCGGCAAAAAAGCTGAATTTGTCCTGCTATCGAAAAATCCGCTGGTCGATATCAGAAACACCCGCGACGTCCAGGGCGTGATGCTGAAGGGACGTTGGCTGGACAGGAACGCGCTCGATGAAGGCCTACGGGATGTCGCGGCCGCGCGCAAACTGGAACGTCAACGCCGCGCCGATCGCTAATGTCCTGAATTGCAGCACTAGGAGGCGGCGCCGGGTCGCGCTTTTTGTTTGACGTACTGGCTGGGCGTCAGGCCGGTGCGTCGCTTAAACAGCGCGTTGAAACTCGACTTTGAATTGAAGCCGGCATTGAAGGCGATCTCCAGAATCGACTGGCCGTTCATGTTGGAAGACAGGGCTTTCTCGATATCGGCTATCCGAAGATCGTTTACAAAATCCGAAAACGACTGGTCGCCGCCATGGTTTATCGCCCACGACACATCCTGCTCCGTGAATCCGGTGTCGTCGGCCAGGCGTCGAAGTGAATATTTCTGGCGGCGGTACGCCAGGGTTTCCCGAACATGCCGGTCGATGTCCGAAAACAACTTCCTGGCCAGATCGAGGTCGTTTTTCTTCTGAACGCTATCGCCGTCCGCCAGCGCTTTCAAAGCGGCCGCCACGCTCGCGTACGCGTCCGGCTGGCGGACTGCTTTCAAGACCAGATAACCGGTACAGAAAAATGAGATCAATGCACTGGCGAAGTACCACGGCGACGAAATGTCATCTTCGAGTCGCAGTTGAAGATTGAGACGGATGAAATCGACCGTTTCAATCACCAGAATCACCGTCATGGTTCGAATGAGCCAACCGAGCGAATGCGGCTCGGTGTCCGACGTGGTGTTTCCCAACACGAGATGGTAGCGGTGCAGCAGTTTGAAAATGTGAAAGCAGTAGACGGCGAAAATAACGAAAGCAATCATCAGTTCGGCGGGCCACCACGCGGTGAACGCGAGCGCGATCACCGCCGGCAACAAATGTATCAAATGCCGCCGGATGTTCAAGCCACCGTCGATGAGGTTCTTCGCGAAGATGAAATACAGCGGCCCGAATGCCAGCTGAATGGCCGGCGTCACCAGGTGATACTGGCGCGTTACATCGAGTTCTTCCAGCGGATTGAACACCTCCTGCAAAGCATGCGCCGCGAGGAGCATTACCAGGCCGAAGCACTGCTTCCTCCCCCACACCAGACAAATGCTGAACACCGCCAGGGTCGTGTAAGCGATGTGGACGATGTTGACCGGCGCAAGCGTGATGAATGTCATATGGGCGGATGGATGAAATCGAGGGAATGGCCCCGGGTCGAAGCCGAATGCCGTTAAGTTGAAACAGCCACGATAGGCCTGTTCGACCCGAAACGGGAAGCGACAACCCGCATCGATAGGCTGCGCGCAACTCATTCAGCCCATTCGACATTTTCCCATTAAATTCCACCCGATCCTATCGAATTGTTCCTGAATTGCTCCTGATGTATATCCCTACGGCATGGCCGCGCGTCGCCGGCTCAGTTCAAGTCGGGATATCGCTCCAGCAAGGCACTGGTCACGCCGTTGGTCCAGCCGAAACCGTCCTGGGTGGGATACTCGCCACCGCCGCCGCTCTTGCGTTCCTCGACGTCGTATTTTTCCAGCAGCTTGCCGGTCTCGGCCCAGGTCCGGGCCACGGTGCCGACCCAGCGGCGCGCGATCTCGTGCGCGAGCTCCTTGTGGCCGTAGCGGGCCAGGCCGTCGATCGCGATCCATTGCAGCGGCGCCCAGCCGTTCGGCGTATCCCACTGCTGGCCGGTGCGCGCCAGCGTCGTGCGTAGCCCGCCTTCCGCGAGCAGCTCGGCTTTGGTGGTGACGGCGACTGCGTCGGCCTGCGCCTGCGTCGCCATTCCCACCCACAACGGATAGAGCATCGCGGCGCTGCGCACCTTGGTTGGCGCGTTGTTGCGCAAGTCAAAGTCCGCGTACCGCTGTTCGGCC
This sequence comes from Duganella sp., assembly GCA_035565375.1. Lineage (GTDB taxonomy): Bacteria > Pseudomonadota > Gammaproteobacteria > Burkholderiales > Burkholderiaceae_D > Rugamonas. The sequence continues at coordinate 10,290 of DATMSN010000683.1, forward strand.
GCCACCCACAGATATTTTTGTACGGCGGCCGCCCGCGCATCCTTCGCGCGCCGGAACTGGGCCGTGCAGGCGCTGTCCCTGGCGGCCTTGCAGCGTCGTTCGATCTCCCCTTCCAGCTGGTACATCAGGCTGTTAAGGTCGACCGGAACGATGGTGGTGGTGTGGATCGTCGCCAGGCGCGCGGGATCGTCCAGCCAGCGCGACGAGAAGTCCCAGCCGCTCTCGGCCGCCGCGCGCAGGTCGCGATAGACCTCGGGAGCGG
>DATMSN010000684.1:0-4999 GCA_035565375.1 Duganella sp.
CTCGCCGTCATCGGCCGGCACGTGCAGGCGGCGGTGCAGCTCCTGCTGCCCGAGGATGCTGCTGCCGCGCGCCAGTTGCGCGCTGTATTGGGGCAGCAGCATATCGTCCCAGGTCTGCGCGTCGAGCGCGCCGTGCCCGCCGTCGACGATACGCTGATACAACGCCACGTCGCTGGCGACATAGGGGAAGTCGACGATATCGCCGGCCGGCATGGCGGGAAGCAGAAACCGGGTAAGCCTGTCGATCAAGGTCATGAATAAGAGATAAAAGGTTAAGAAGCGTGTCCATCCCGCATATCGTTCCAATTGGCAAAATATCAACCCACCCGGACGCGGCCTCGGACAACCCGGACACTCCGGACAGCGGACGGATAGGCAAATCCCTGCGGATTCAAGTACTTACGGCTTGGCACGAATCATGCAAAGCATGCCGTATCTTTTTCTCAATGACCACCATGATCCGCGACACCTCCAGCCAAGACGCCGTCATCGCCGCCCCCAAGGGGCACACGGCCAAGCGCCGCCTCGTCATCGCCGCCGGCGCCATCGCCCTGCTGGCGGTGGCGTACTCGCTGTTCCACACCTGGCGCGGCAGCGACCATTCGGTCAGCATGTCGCGCCTGCGCATCGCCGAGGTCACGCGCGGCACCTTGATCCGCGACGCCGCCGTCAACGGCCGCATCGTCGCCGCCATCAGCCCCACCTTGTATTCGACGTCCGCCGCCACCGTCACCTTGAAGGCCGCCGCCGGCGACACCGTCAAGAAGGGCGACGTGCTGGCGGTGCTCGAGTCGCCCGACCTGTCGGACGCGCTCAAACGCGAACAATCGGCCTACGCGCAGATCGAGGCCGACGTCGAGCGCCAGAAGATCCTGGCCCGCAAACAAAAGCTGCTGGCCCGGCGCGACGCCGACACCGCCGAAATCGACCGCCTGTCCGCCCAGCGCACGCTGGAGCGCTACGACGCCGTGGCCAACGACGGCATCGTCGCCAAGATCGACTACCAGAAGGCCAAGGACGCGCTGAACTCCGCCGAGATCCGCGCCCGCCACGCCGGCCAGGCGGCCGAGCTGGAAAGCGACAACGTGGCGCTGGAGCTGACCTCGAAGATCAAACAGCTCGAGCAGCAGCGCATGGTGCTGTCCAACGCCCAGCGCCGCGTCGACGAATTGACGGTGCGCGCGCCGGTCGATGGTTTCATCGGCACGCTGTCGGTGGCCAACCGCAGCGTGGTGCCGCTCAATACGCCTTTAATGACCCTGGTCGACCTGTCCAAGCTGGAGGTGGAACTGGAGGTGCCCGAGACCTACGTGGCCGACATCGGCCTGGGCATGGGCGCCGAGATCAACGTCGGCACCGGCACCGCCAGCGGCAAGCTGTCGGCGCTGTCGCCGGAGGTGGTCAAGAACCAGGTGCTGGCGCGGGTGCGCTTCAACGGCGCCCAGCCGGCCGGCCTGCGCCAGAACCAGCGCGTCACCGCGCGCCTGCTGATCGACGAGAAACCCAACACGCTGATGGTGCAGCGCGGCCCGTTCGTCGAATCCGAGGGCGGCCGCTTCGCCTACGTCGTGCGCGACGGCATCGCCATCCGCACCCCGATCAAGATGGGCGCCACCAGCGTCTCCGCCGTGGAAATCCTCGGCGGCCTGAAACAAGGCGACAAGATCGTCATCGCCGGCAGCGAAACGTTCGAGAACGCCGCGCGCGTCTCGATCAACAACTAATTTACTCGACACCAGTCCAAAGGAATCCATTATGCTGCGCATGCAAAACCTGAGCAAAGTCTATCGCACCCACATGATCGAAACCCACGCGCTGCGCGGCTTCGAGATCAACGTCAAGCAGGGTGAATTCGTCACCGTCACCGGCCCTTCCGGCTCCGGCAAAACCAGCTTCCTCAACATCGCCGGCCTGCTCGAGGAATTCACCGACGGCGAGTACGTCCTCGACGGCATCAACGTCAAGGGCATGGACGACAACGCCCGTTCGCGCCTGCGCAACGAGAAACTCGGTTTCATCTTCCAGGGCTTCAACCTGATTCCGGACCTGTCGTTGTTCGACAATGTCGACGTGCCGCTGCGCTACCGGGGCTTCAACGCCGCCGAGCGCAAGGAGCGCATCGAGGACGCGCTGTCCAAAGTCGGCCTGGCCTCGCGCATGAAACACTATCCGGCCGAGCTGTCCGGCGGCCAGCAGCAGCGCGTGGCGATCGCGCGCGCGCTGGCCGGCTCGCCCAAGCTGCTGCTGGCCGACGAACCGACCGGCAACCTCGATACGCAGATGGCGCGTGGCGTCATGGAGCTGCTCGAGGAGATCAACGCCCAGGGCACCACCATCCTGATGGTCACCCACGACCCCGAGCTGGCGGTGCGCTCGCAACGCAACGTCCACATCATCGACGGCCAGGTGTCGGACCTGGTGCGCAAGGCGCCGTCGCTATTTGATGCCAACGCCAATGCCAACGCCAATGCCAACGCCGCCGACGGCAAGTCGCATGTCGCCTAAGGGGACCAGCATGTTCCAGTACTATTTCATGCTCGGCCTGCGCAGCCTGCGCCGCAATCCGGCGCTGACCGCGCTGATGGTGCTGACCCTGGCCATCGGCGTGGCCGCCAGCATTGCCACCCTGACCATCCTGCACGTGATGTCGGGCGATCCGATCCCCGGCAAGAGCGACCGCCTGTTCGTGCCGCTGATCGACAACGGCCCGCTCGAGGGCTGGTCGCCCGCCGACGGTCCCAACGACAAGCAGATCAGCTACCGCGACGCCGTCAATCTGCTCAACAGCAAGGCCGGCGACCGCCGCACCGCCCTCTACGGCATCGCCGTCTCGGTCGAGCCGGCGCGCAAGGACATGGGCGTGTTCACCGCCAGCGGCATCGCGCCCGGCGGCGATTTCTTCAACATGTTCGAGGCGCCCTTCCTGCACGGCCAGGGCTGGAGCCCGGCCGACGACAAGGCCGGCGCCGACGTCGTGGTGTTGAGCCGCAAGCTGTCCGAAAAACTGTACGGCGACGCCGATCCGGTCGGCCAGCGCATGACCATGGGCGGCTTCCAGTACCAGATAGTCGGCGTGCTCGACACCTGGAACGTGGTGCCGCGCTTCCACCGCGTGATCGGCAGCAGGGACGGCGCCTTCAGCGAGGAGGATGAACTGTACATCCCGTTCTCCAGCGCCATCCGCCACGAGATGCAGCGCAACGGCAGCACTAGTTGCAGCGGCGATTCCGGTCCCGGCTTCCAGGCCTTCCTCGACTCCGAATGCACGTGGATCCAGTTCTGGTTCGAGACGCGCAGCGGCGCCGACCGCGCCGAACTGCAAAGCTTCCTCGACAGCTACGCCATCGAGCAGCGCAAGCTGGGACGGCTCAAGCGCAACGCCCCCAACATGCTGTACGACGTGCGCGAATGGCTCGACTACCTGAAGGTGGTCGCCAACGACAGCAAGCTGTCGGCCTGGCTGGCGTTCGGCTTCCTGGTCCTGTGCCTGGTCAACACGATCGGCCTGCTGCTGGCCAAGTTCTCGGTGCGCGCCGCCGAAGTGGGCATCCGCCGCGCGCTGGGCGCCTCGCGCCGCGAGATCTTCCACCAGTTCCTGATCGAGACCACGGTGGTCGGCCTGGCCGGCGGCGCGCTCGGGCTGCTGCTGGCGTTCGGCGCGCTGGCGCTGATCGCCATGCAGTCGAAGGCGCTGACGGTGGTCGCCCACATGGACTGGGTCATGCTGCTGACCACCTTCGCGCTGGCCGTGCTGTCGGCGGTGCTGGCCGGGCTGCTGCCGACCTGGCGCGCCTGCCAGGTCACGCCGGCGCTGCAACTCAAATCCCAATAAACGAGACCATCATGGAAATCCGCCCCATCCTCTCCGCGCTGCTGCGCAACAAGACCGGCCCGATCCTGGTGGCCGTGCAGGTGGCCCTGAGCCTCGGCATCCTGGCCAACGCGCTGCACATCGTGCAGGTGCGCCAGGCCGTGTCGGCGCGCGCCAGCGGCATCGCCAACGAGCAGGACGTCCTGAGCCTGCAGATCCGCCACCTCAAATACGGCGGCCACGAGGACCAGTTGGCCGTGCAGCGCGCCGAAACGGCCACGCTGCGCGCGGTGCCGGGCGTGATGTCGGTGGCCGCCACCAGCCAGATGCCGCTGTCGCGCTCCGGCAACTACAGCGGCCTGGCGATCGACCGCAAACAGCTCAAGAACACCGCCAGGACGACCACCTATTTCGGCGGCGATTCGCTGGTCAAGACATGGGGCCTGCAACTGGTCGAAGGCCGCGATTTCGTGCCCGGCGAAGTGCCGGAAATCGACCAGAACATCAGCAACGATTTTTCCAAGGTCATCATCATCACGCGGGCGCTGGGCGAGAAGCTGTGGCCCGGCCAGAGCAGCTTTGTCGGCAAGACCTTCTTCTTCGGCACGGGCAACGACGCCAAAGAGGTGCGCGTGGTCGGCGTGGTCGAAAAACTGCAAACGCCCGGCGCGGAGCTCAAGGAAAGCGGCGAGTTCTCGACCCTGGTGCCGGTGCGACTCACCGGCGACGACGTCAACAACTACACCCTGCGCGCCGAGCCGGGCCAGCTGGATCGCGTGATCAAGGAGGCCGCGGCGGCGCTGACGGCGGCCTCGCCGACGCCGGTGATCATCAAGACCAGGACCATGAACGAAATCCGCACCGCCCGCTACCGCGCCGACAAGGCCATGTCGTGGATGCTGGTGACGGTCAGCGTGCTGCTGTTGCTGATCACCGCCAGCGGCATCGTCGGCATGGCCAGCCTGTGGGTGACGCAGCGGCGCAAGCAGATCGGCGTGCGGCGCGCGCTCGGCGCGCGCCGGATCGACATCCTGCGCTACTTCGTCACCGAGAACGTCATGATCACCAGCGTCGGCGTGGCGGGCGGGGTGCTGCTGGCGCTGGGCCTGAACCAGCTCCTGGTGAGCAAGCTGGAAATGGCGCGCCTGCCGGCCGGCTACCTGCTGGCCGGCGCCGGCGTGTTCCTGG
>DATMSN010000685.1:0-2522 GCA_035565375.1 Duganella sp.
GCGCCGGTGGCGAGGTGGGCGCTCATGCGGGGGCCGCGTTCAAATGGCGGATGCGCACGCTCGCCGGCGGGTGGGAGTCGTAGAACGCCGAGTGCAGCGGGTCCGGCGTCAGGGTCGAGGCGTTGTCCTCGTACATCTTGACCAGCGCCGACACCAGGTCGCGGGCGTCGGTGTGCTTGGCGGCGAAGGCGTCGGCCTCGAATTCGTGCTTGCGCGAGCCGATCGACGTCAATGGGCTCAACAGGAAGGTGAACACCGGCAGCGCCAGCATGAACAGCAGCAGCACCATGGCGTCGTTGCTTTGGCCCGGCAGCAGCAGCGGGTCGACGCCCAGGCCGGTGTAGAACCACAGCTGGTTCTTCAGGTAGCCCAGCAGCGCCAGGAAGGCCAGCGAGATGGCGAACATCATGGCGATGCGCTTGATGATGTGCTTGAGCTTGAAGTGGCCCAGCTCGTGCGCCAACACCGCCTCGATCTCCTGCGGCTGCAGGCGCGAGAGCAGGGTGTCGAAAAACACGATGCGCTTGTTGGCGCCGAAGCCGGAGAAGTAGGCGTTGCCGTGGGCGCTGCGCTTGGAGCCGTCCATCACAAACAGGCCCTTCGAGGCGAAGCCGACGCGTTTCATCAGGCCCTCGATGCGCGACTTGAGCGACTGGTCCTCCAGTGGCGTGAACTTGTTGAACAGCGGCGCGATCACGGTCGGGAACAGCACCATCATCAGCAGCTGGAAGCCGCTCCACACCAGCCAGGCGTAAAACCACCACAGGCCGCCCGATTTTTCCATCAAGGTCAGCACCACCCACACCAGCGGCAGGCCGATGGCCGCGCCCAGCAGCACGCCCTTGACCATGTCGGCGAAGAACAGGCCGCGCGTCATCTTGTTGAAGCCGAAACGCTGTTCCAGGCCGAACTGCTTGTAATAGTCGAACGGCAGGTCGATGACGCCCGAGATCAGCGCGAACGCGGCCAGCAGCGCCAACTGGTAGCCCATGCCGCCGCCGGTGAGCTTGAACACTTCGATCGACAGCCACTGCAGGCCGCCGAGCAGGGTAAAGCCGACCAGCACCAGGGTGTTGACCAGCAGGGCCAGCAGCCCGAACTTGGTGCGCGCGACGGTGTAGTCGGCCGCCTTCTGGTGGGCCGCCAGCGGGATTTTCTCGGCGAATTCGGCCGGCACGGCGCCGCGGTGGGTCAGCACATGACGGATGTGGCGCGAGGCCAGCCAGAAGCGCACGATCAAGGTCAAAATGATGAAAGATACGAACAAAATCGAAAACGCGAGTGAATACATTCTATGCCTGTGAGAAAATGGCGGATTCGGATTAACGTGGGCTCACGCGAGCCAAGAGAGAATTATGTCACAAGCTAACGATTTGCCAGAAGGTTCCGCTCCGGCGGTGATCACCCCGCGCCAGAATGAAATGAATCTGGTCTGGGTCGACATGGAAATGACCGGTCTGGAGCCGGACACCGACCGCATCATCGAGGTCGCCGTGGTCGTCACCGACATGCACCTGAACGTCCTGGCCGAGGGCCCGGTGATGGTGGTGCACCAGAGCGACGCCGTGCTCGACGGCATGGACGCTTGGAACAAGGGCACGCACGGCCGTTCCGGCCTGATCGATCGCGTCAAGGCGTCGACCGTGACCGAGGCGCAGGCCGAGGAAGAATTGATCAAGTTCATGAAGCAGTGGGTGCCGAAGGGCAAAGCGCCGATGTGCGGCAACACCATCGGCCAGGACCGCCGCTTCATGGTGCGCTACATGCCGAAGCTGGAGGCGTATTTCCATTATCGCAATATCGACGTGTCGACCTTGAAGGAGCTGGGCAAGCGCTGGAAGCCCGAGATGGTCGCCGGTTTCAAGAAGCACCAGATGCACACGGCCATGGCCGACATCATCGAATCGATCGAAGAGCTCAAGTACTACCGCGAGCATTTCATCAAGCTGTAAGGGGCGCGCGCGTCCATTGGAACAGGTTCGGTCGAACCTGTTTTTTTTCGTCTGAAGGATAATTCATGAAGATTTTGCAATATTTGGCCGCCGGCGTGCTGGCGCTGGCCGGCTCCACCGCCGTTGCCGCGCATTTCACGATCAAGGATTGGGAGGTCGCCTGCGACAACACGCGCGCCTGCGAGGCGGTCGGCTACCAGGCCGACGAGGGGGATAGCGCGCCGGTGGCGTTGTGGCTGGGACGCCCGGCCGGCGCCGCCGGAACCGTGGCGGCGAAACTGAGCGTGATCGCTGACAACGACGCCAAGGTCGGCCCGCTGACCTTGCGCGTCGGCCAGTTGACGTTGACCGGTTTGACCTCCGAGGCGGAACTGACGCCGGCGCAGATCGCGCGCCTGTTGCCGGCGCTGCTAGACGCCGGGTTTGCCGATGTGACCGATGGCAAAACCAAGTGGCGGTTGTCGCTGGCCGGCATGAAGGCGGCTTTGCTGAAGATGGACGATCTGCAGGGCCGGGTCGGCACGGTCACGGCGCTGGTCAAGCCGGGCGCCAAGCCGGCCGGCGTGGTGA
>DATMSN010000686.1:0-3285 GCA_035565375.1 Duganella sp.
GTCGGCCACGCCCATCCGGAAGTAGTGCAGGCGGTGCAGGAGGCGGCCACCCGCGGCCTGTCCTTCGGCGCGCCGACCGAAGCGGAAATCGAGATGGCGGAAGAAATCTGCCGCCTGGTGCCGTCGATCGAACAGGTGCGCCTGGTGTCCTCCGGCACGGAAGCGACCATGAGCGCGCTGCGCCTGGCGCGCGGCGCCACGGGGCGCGACAAGATCGTCAAATTCGAGGGCTGCTACCACGGCCACGCCGACTCGCTGCTGGTCAAGGCGGGCAGCGGCCTGCTCACGTTCGGCAATCCGACGTCGGCCGGCGTGCCGGAGGACTTCGTCAAGCACACGCTGGTGCTGGACTATAACAACGTCGGGCAGCTGGAGGAGGCGTTCGCCTCGTTCGGCGACGAGATCGCCTGCGTCATCGTCGAACCGGTGGCCGGCAATATGAATCTGATCAAGGCCAGCGAGGCCTTCCTGAAGGCGATGCGGGCGCTGTGCACCAAGCACGGCGCGGTGCTGATCTTCGACGAGGTGATGTGCGGCTTCCGCGTGGCGCTGGGCGGCGCGCAGCAACTGTACGGCATCAAGCCCGACCTGACGGCGCTGGGCAAGGTGATCGGCGGCGGCTTGCCGGTGGCGGCCTTCGGCGGCGGCGCCGAGTTGATGGGCAGGATGGCGCCGCTGGGCGCCGTGTACCAGGCGGGCACCTTGTCGGGCAATCCGGTGGCGGTGGCGGCCGGCATGGCGACGTTGAAGATCGTTCAGGAGCCGGGGTTCTACGACAAGTTGAGCGCCACGGCGGCGCGTCTGGCGGCCGGTTTGACGGCGGCGGCCAGGGAGGCCGGCGTGGTGTTCTGCGCCGATTCGGTGGGCGGCATGTTCGGGCTGTATTTCAGCGAAACGCCGCCGAACAACTATGCGGAGATGATGGCCGGCGACCGCGCGCGTTTCAACACCTTCTTCCACGCGATGCTCGATGAAGGCGTGTATTTCGCGCCGGCCGCGTTCGAGGCGGGCTTCGTCTCGGCGCAGCACAGCGACGCGGTGATCGACGAGACCATCGCGGCGGCCGGCCGGGTGTTCAAGCGGTTGAGTTAACGTCACGGGAGACACGTAGGGCGGATTAGCGGGCGAGGCCCGCTAACCGCCCTACGTGGTTGAACGGTATATCGACGGTCACGTTTCGATCACGCCGTCGACGGTCACGTTTCGATCACGCCGGTGTTGAAGTTGTACTCGAACAGATCCCCATACCGTCCCCATTCGATCGCCACGCGCAGCGCCCTCTCCGCCTCCTCGTCGCTGAGCGTAAACCTCAGCAGCTTGAGGAACAGCTCCTCCGGCAAATCGCCCGACTTGTCCTGCGCCAGCCCGTGGCAGATGTAGGCCACCAGCGGCACATGCTCCAACAACTGCGCCCCGAACATCGCCTGCCGCTCCGTGTTGGCCGCCGCCGCGTAGCGCCCGCCCAGCTCCGTCAGCAGGATATCGCCGTTGGTCAGATAAGCGAACCCCAGCAAAATCAACGCGTTAAGCACCTCCAGCAGCTCGGCGTCGGTCAATTCCGTCTCCTCGGCCAGCTGCGGCAAGTCGGCGCGGCCCGAGAACGGCTCCTCGGCCAGCAACTCCAAAATCCCCTCCATGTGCGCGATGTTCGCCTGCGGCAGCCGATCGCCCAGTTGCAGCTTGACCTCCTTCTCGCTGATCAAGCCGCGCCGTCCCGCCCCCGCCGTCATCAACTCGTACACCTTGTCGATCAGCTGGCGCACCTCCGCGCCCTCGGCCTTGCGCGGCTGCGGCAGCGATATCGGCAGCTCGGCGCGCACCCGTCCCGGATCGCTGGCGAAGATCAGCACGCGGTCGGCCATCATGACCGCCTCCTCGATGTTGTGCGAGACGACCAAAATCGCCTTGGTCGGAATCCGGCCCGACTGCCACAACTCCAATATCTCCTCGCGCAGACGCTCCCCGGTCAGCACGTCCAAGGCGGAAAACGCCTCGTCCATCAGCAGCACTTCCGGCTCCATCACCAGCGCGCGGGCGATGCCCACCCGCTGGCGCATGCCGCCCGACAGCTCGCGCGGCAGCGCGCCCTCGAAGCCCGACAGCCCGATCAAATCGATCACCTTCTCGGCGCGCTGCGCCCGCTCCGCCGCCGGCATGCCCTGCGCCTCCAGACCCAGCTCGATATTTTTCTGCACCGTCAGCCACGGGAACAGCGCGAACGACTGGAACACCATGCGGATTCCGCGCGCCGTGCCATACAGAGGCATGCCGCGATACAGCACCTGGCCGTCGTCGGCCGGGATCAACCCCGCCATGATGCGCAGCATGGTCGATTTGCCGGAGCCGGACTGCCCCAGCAGCGCGACGATCTCGCCCTCGTGCAAGGTGAAGTCAACCCCCTGCAGCACCGCGCGGGCGGAGCCGTCGGCGGCGCGAAAGTGTTTGCCGACCGATTTCAATTCAACGATAGGTGTGCCCATGATGTGTCCAATACTAAAAATGCGACTAGAAATGCAGCCGGCTCTCGGCCAGCGTGTACAGACGGCGCCAGACGAAGTGATTAAAGCCCATGACGAAGATACACATCACGCCGATGCCCAGCGCGATGCGCGGGAAGTCGCCGGCGGCGGTCATCTCGGCGATGTAGCTACCGAGTCCATGCGCCTTGACGGTGGTCGCGCCCCAACTGACGTATTCGGCCACGATGCTGGCGTTCCACGAGCCGCCCGACGCCGTGATGGCGCCGGTGACGAAGCTGGGGAAGATCGCCGGCAACAGATAGCGCCGCCATTTGAGCCAGCCGGTCAGCCCGAAGTTCTGCGCCGCGTGACGCAGCTCGGTCGGTATCGTCGAGGCGCCGGCGATCACGTTAAACAGCAGGTACCACTGGGTGCCCAGGATCATCAGCGGCGACAGCCAGATGTCCGGATTGAGGTGGAAGCGCATGATCAGGATCACCGCCACCGGGAACACCAGGTTGGCCGGAAACGCCGCCAGGAACTGCGCCACCGCCTGCGTGCGCGAGGCCCAGCGCGGACTCATGCCGATCCACACGCCCACCGGCACCCAGATCAGGGCCGCCAGCACCAGCAGCAGCACCACGCGCAACAGCGTGTACAGCCCGAGCACGAACACATGTCCGACCTCGCCCCAGCCCACCTCCGTGCTGATGAAATGGCCGAGCGTCCACAAGGCGTAGAAGACGACGGCGGCGATGACCGCGTCCCATACCCGCTGCGCGCCGCGCGCCCGCGTGTGCCGGCGCGCGCGGATCGAGGTGCCGTC
>DATMSN010000687.1:0-4924 GCA_035565375.1 Duganella sp.
GACACCGCGCCGCTGCCGCCGCCGTCGAGCGCGGCCCAGCATTTGTACGCGTCGGCCAAGAACGACATCCTGCAGGTGCGCTCGCTGCTCAAAAGCGGGCGCACGCAATCGTCGGTCGGCTCGGGATTCTTGATCGGCACCAGCAACCTGGTCGTCACCAATTACCACGTCGTGTCGCAGTTCGCGCTCGATCCGGACACCTACGTCGGCGAATGGGTCGACACCAGCGGCCAGCGCGGCAACGTCGAACTGCTGGCGGTCGACGTGCTGCACGACCTGGCGGTGCTGCGCGTCAACCGCAACGGCACCGGCTTTTTCAAGATGCCGGACCAGTTGGCGCGCCTGACGCAGGGCCAGTACCTGTACTCGATGGGCAATCCGCTCGACCTGGGCTTCGCCATTTCCGAGGGCGCCTACAACGGCGTCATCGCGCGCAGCTTCTACGACCAGCTGATGTTCACCGGCCCGATCAACTCCGGCATGAGCGGCGGCCCCAGCGTGACGGTCGACGGCTCGGTGGCCGGCGTCAACGTCTCCAAGCGCCTCGATGGCGAGCTGGTCAGTTTCCTGGTGCCGGCCCGCTTCGCCCAGGACCTGCTGCGCAAGGTCGAGCAGCAGGCCAAGGCGCCGGCCGACTTCACGTCGGTGGTGGCCGGCCAGTTGCTGAGCCATCAGCGCGCGATGGTCGATCAATTGCTGGCCAGCCCGCTGAGCCTGAAACCGATGGGACCGTACATGGTGCCGGTGCGCGAGTCCGAGCAGATGCGCTGCTGGGGCCGCTCCAACGTCAAGGCCGACAAGCCCTTCACCGTCGATGACGCCAGTTGCGCGATGGAGTCGGCGATCTTCGTCAGCGGCTCGCTGCAGACGGGGCAGCTCAGCATCCGCCACCAGTTCCTGCGCGGCACAGGCCTCGACAAGCTGCGTTTCGCGCAACTGGCCAGCGCCTCGTTCAAGAACGAACATTTCGGCAGCAACAAGGACACCCGCTTGACCGGCCCCAACTGCACCGAATCGTTCGTCGACAACAAGAACGTACCGCTGCGCGCCGTGCTGTGCGTGCGCGCCTACCGCAAGTTCGCCGGCCTGTACGACTTCGCGCTGCTGACGGCCACCACCGACCAAGGGTTGATGAGCCTGCAAAGCCGGCTCGACGCGCGCGGCGTCTCGTACGACAACGGCATGCGCCTGTCGCGCGTGTTCCTCGAATCGCTGTCGCTGGCGCCGGCCAACGCGCCCGCCCGCGTTCCGGCCAAGAAGCCCGCGGCCGCAGGACCGGTCGACAAAAAAGCCACGGCCGCCGTCAAGCCGGCCACGGGAGGCGCGCAATGAAAGCCCCCTACTTCGTCGAAATCCTCGCCCGCAACGGCGACGTATTACACCGCCACAAGGCGCAGAGCCTGCCGATCCGGCTGGGACGCAGCTACGACAACGACATCATCCTCGACGACGCCCACAGCGCCGCCGCGCACGCCATCGTCGACATCGACGAACAGGAAAAGCTGGTGCTGCGCGACCTCGGCAGCAAGAACGGCACCTACGCGCGGGGCAAGCGCCAGACCGAGGTGGTACTGGGCGGCGACACGGTGGTGCGGCTCGGCCACACGCGCCTGCGCATCCGCGCCGCCGACTTCCCGGTGCCGGCCGAAGTGGCCGACACCACGATGCACAGCTGGGAGGGCGCGGTCCCGGCCACGATCGGCCTGGTGCTGATCGCCTTCTTCAGTTGCGCGGAAGCGTGGCTGTCGGATGTCGAGCCGTTCGCGCTGATCCGTTATCTGCTGGTGCTCGCGTCCAGCCTGGCGGCGGGGCTGCTGTGGAGCGGCGTGTGGGCGCTGGCCAACCGGCTGTTCGGCAGCCACGCGCGCATGGGCAGGCACCTGTTTATATTAGGCGGCGGGCTGGCGCTGGTCGGGCTGTGGCGCGCCGGCAGCAGCATCATGGCGTATGCGTGGTCGGCCGAGGGGTTGACGCGCTACGGCAATCTGGTGACGCTGGCGATCGTCTGCGGCATGCTGTTCTTCCACCTGACGACGATCAAGCCGCACCACCCGAGGCGTTTCGCCATCACGGCCACGGTCATGATGCTGGCCGGCGCCGGCTTGATGCTGATGACCAATCTGCAGGGTTCGGGGCGCGCGGCGGACGAGCTGTACATGTCGGTGCTGCTGCCGCCGGAGGTCAAGCGCAGCGCGGACCGCAGCGTCGACCAATTCATGGCCAACGCGGCCAAGCTCAAGGCCAACACGGACGCGGCCCGCTCGCGCGGCGTCAAGGACGGCGTCGACGAGGCGGATGACGACGATGACAGCGGCGAATGACCGCGCATTGTGATGATTCCACGGAGACACGTAGGGCGGATTAGGCGGAACGCCGTAATCGGCCATGCTTAAGCCGTCGGCGGCGCGTAGATGGCCGATTACGCGCTGCGCGCTAACCGCCCTACGTGTATCCGTGGTATTCCGTGGGGTCCGCAGTGAAATCGGCATTCACGGCCAGCCGCGCAAGACCTGGTCAACCACCCCTTGCAACTGCTCGCGCGTGGCCCCGGCCGCGGCCTGCACCGCCATGCCGTTCGACACCGTCATCACATACCGCGCCATCTGCCCCGAACAGCTATCGGCCGGCAAATCGCCGTCCACCTTCGCCCGCTCGAAGCGCTCGCGCAGCTTTTCCTGGCTCGCCGCCCGCCGCTCGATCAGCGAATTACGGATCGGCAGCGCGTCGTCGCTGCACGCCAGCGCGCCATTGATCACCAAACAGCCATGCGGCTTATCGGTCTCGGTCTGCGCATCGGCATTGCCGCGCAAAAAATGCTCGACCACGGCGCGCGCGGTCGGCTCCTTCAACGCGGCGTTGAACAACGGATCGTGCGCCGCGCCATACCGGTCCAGCGCCATGCGGAACAAGTTTTCCTTATTGCCGAACACAGCGTACAAGCTGGGCCGGTTCATGCCCATCGCCTCGGTCAACTCCGGCAGCGAGCTACCCTCGTAACCCTTCTCCCAGAACACATTCATCGCTTTGTCCAGCGCGGTTTCAGCATCGAACGTGCGCGGACGGCCCGTCCTGCGGGCGGTGCTAGTAGTCTCTTTCATACCGATCGGTTAAAAATTATATTGACAACGTGATCTCCAACCGCCATTATGAACCGATCAGTAAAAAACTCAAGCATTTTTACGACTACCCAGGACTATTCCCATGCAATCAACATCCAACGCGCAGGCTGTATCGCCCGCAAGTCAACCGTCGGCGCTCACCACGGCGCCTCCCACCCGCTCGGCCTGGCTGGCCGTGCTCTCCGTCGCGGTCGGCTCGTTCGCGCTGGTCACCACGGAATTCCTGCCGGTCGGGCTGCTGCCGTCGATCGCCGCCGAACTCAAGGTGACCGAGGGCCTGGCCGGCATGATGGTCACCATCCCCGGCATCGTGGCCGCCTTCGCCGCCATCCTGGTCACCATCGGCGTCGGCAAGACCGACCGCCGCTACGTGATCTGGGGTTTGACCGCCACGCTGATCGTCTCCAATCTGATGGTGGCGCTGTCCGATTCATTCACCGTGATCCTGTTCGGGCGCGCCTTGCTGGGCATCGGCGTGGGCGGTTTCTGGGCCATTGGCGGCGCGCTGGGCAACCGGCTGGTACCGCCCGCATACGCGACGCGGGCCACCTCGATCATCTTCGCCGGCATCTCGCTCGGCACCGTGGCCGGCGTGCCGGCGGGCGCGCTGATCGGTGAACTGGTCGGCTGGCGCGTGGCCTTCCATGCCGCCGGCGCGGTCGCCGTGCTGGTGCTGCTGACGCAAATGTGGCTGCTGCCACGCCTGCCGACCACGCAGTCGCTGACCTTCGCCCAATTGCCCGAGCTGCTGCGCGTGAAGAAGGCGCGGCTCGGCATGCTGGCCACGCTGCTGATCTTCATCGGCCAGTTCGCCGCCTACACGTATGTCACACCGTTCCTCAGCCAGGTCGGCGGCTTGAACGCGACGACCATCAGCGCCCTGCTGCTGACGTATGGCGCCGCCGGTTTCGTCGGCAACCTGATCGGCGGCTGGACGGTGGCGCGCAGCGTGCGCATGTCGATGATCGCCACCGGCCTGGTCATGGGCTTGTCGGCGGCGGCATTGCCGTTGATCGGCACCAGCCTGTGGGGCGCGACCGCGCTGATCGTAATCTGGGGCCTGGCCTTCGGCATGATGCCGATCTCGGTCCAGACCTGGATGTTCCGGGCGGCGCCCCACGCGATGGAAAGCGGCGGCGCGGTGTTCGTCGCCACCGCGCAAATCTCGCTGGCCAGCGGCGCGCTGGTGGGCGGCGTGGCGGTCGACCATCTGGGCGTATCGAGCGCGATGGTGGTCGGCGGCGTGTTCGCCGTGGCGATGGCGGCGGTGATCGCCAAGTGGGGCAAGGACGACGGCAAGCCGTCAACCAAACTCCACGCCGTGCATTGATCGCCAACCTGTGCGAAACCGAGGAAACAGGTAAATCACACGGGTGCGCCGACGCGTGCAAACACGAGGAAACACGTAGGGCGGATTAGCGGAGCGTAATCCGCCATGCATGAGCCGCCGACGGCCCTAAATTCGACCGCGCCTGAATTCGGCCAGGAAGGCCTTGGTCTCCCTGGCCGACAACACCTTGATGTCATCGCCATGCCAGGCGTACAGATAAGGCGTACCACCGCGCCGGTCGGTCAGCTTGGCGTCCAGCAAAAAGCAAGTACCCAGCGGATACAAGGAAGTATCACTCATCCGCCGCGAACACTGCACCGCCAGCTCCGGCGAAAACGCCTGCCCCGGCACCGGATGGATCTCGACCGCGCCCCCGCGCAGCACCGAGTGCACGGCCACCTGCCGGTATGCATAAATATCGCGCGCCATGGTCATCCCTGCTGAAAAACCGCCATGGTAGCAGATCGTTTTCCGC
>DATMSN010000688.1:0-2189 GCA_035565375.1 Duganella sp.
AGCTTCGGCACCTTGATCGTGCTGATCGACGCCGCCGTCGGCCTGCTGGTCATGCCGCTCGGCGCCGTCGACGCCGCGTGGCAGGCGGCCCTGCTGATGCTGGCGATCGGCGTGCTGGCCGGCTTCATGCAGATCAACGTCTTCACGTGGATACAGCGGCGCGTGCCGCCGCACATGATGGGCCGCGCCATGAGCATCTTCATGTTCATCTTCATGGGACTGGCGCCGCTGTCGGCCGGCGCCACCGGCTGGCTGCTGACCTTGATCCCGCTGTCGCAATTGTTCGTCGGCGGTGGCATGATACTGGTGCTGTGCGCGGCGCTGGCGTACGGGTTCACGCCGATGCGCCGCATCACCGCCAACGCGCAATAAGGGATACCCCGTATGGAAACCAAATGGCTCGAGGACTTCATCTCCCTGGTCGAGACCAATAACTTCAGCCGCTCGGCGGCGCTGCGCCACGTCACGCAGCCGGCCTTTTCGCGCCGCATCCAGTCGCTCGAGAACTGGCTCGGCACCGACCTGGTCGACCGCACCTCCTACCCGACCCGCCTGACGCCGGCCGGCACCGTCTTCTACGAGCAGGCGCTCGAGATGCTGGCGCAGATCAACGGCGCGCGCGACATGCTGCGCTCCAAGCGCGCCGCCGCCCAGACCAGCATCGACCTGGCCGTGCCGCACACCTTGTCGCTGACGTTCGTGCCCAAATGGCTGACCGGATTGGAGCGCGACTTCGCCCCCATCAGCAGCCGCCTGATGGCGCTCAACGTCCACGACGCCGTGCTGCAGCTGGTCGAGGGCGGCTGCGACCTGCTGCTGTGCTACCACCATCCGCGCCAGCCGGTGCAGCTCGACCCGGGCCGCTACGACATGCTGGTGCTGGGCCGCGAATCGCTGCGCCCCTACGCCCGCTGCGACAAGAACCGGGTGCCGGACTTCACGCTGCCGGGCACCAAGAAGGCGCCGCTGCCGTTTTTATCGTACACCAACAACGCCTACCTGGGCCGCATGGTCGAGCTGATGCTGGGCGACGCCAAGACCCCGCTGCACCTGGAACCGCGCTACGAGACCGACATGGCCGAAGGCTTGAAGATGATGGCGCTCGAAGGCCGCGGCGTGGCCTTCCTGCCCGAATCGGCCGTCACCCGGGAGCTCAAACAAAAGCTGCTCGCGCGCGCCGACAACGACAGCGCCGAGTGGGAAATCGAAATGGAGATCCGCCTCTACCGCGAGCGCCCGTCGCCGCAGCGGCGCGGCAAGGCCATCGTCGAACGGCTGTGGGATTTCCTCGAGCGCCAGCAAAACGACAGCGGCCGCAAACGCCGCGTGGCCGTCTCGGAACGATAATTATTACGTTAGTTTTTTCATAACTATGCATGAAACGCATAGTCGAATGCGCACACGGCATTGGCCCGTTCGAACGGCTCCGTCCTATGATTCGTTCCACTGATCGCCACCAAAAGCGGCGCTCGCCAAAACAAATCCAACGGAGCCTGAGCATGACCACTGCACACCAACAGCACACACTGCCTTCCTACCTCAACCCGGACGACCTCGGTCCATGGGGCGTCTACCTGCAGCAGATCGACCGCGTCACGCCGCACCTGGGCAACCTGTCGCGCTGGGTCGAAACGCTCAAGCGCCCCAAGCGCATCCTGACCGTCGACGTGCCGATCGAGCGCGACGACGGCTCGATCGCCCACTACGAAGGCTACCGCGTGCAGCACAACATGTCGCGCGGCCCGGGCAAGGGCGGCGTGCGCTTCCACCAGGACGTGACGCTGTCGGAAGTGATGGCGCTGTCGGCGTGGATGACGGTGAAAAACGCGGCGGTCAACGTGCCGTACGGCGGCGCCAAGGGCGGCATCCGGGTCGACCCGAAGACGCTCTCGCGCAACGAGCTGCAGCGCCTGACGCGCCGCTACACCAGCGAGATCAGCCTGATCATCGGCCCCAACAAGGACATCCCGGCGCCCGACGTCAACACCAACGAACAGGTGATGGCGTGGATGATGGACTCCTACGCCATGATCGAGGGTAACCTGTCGACCGGCGTCGTCACCGGCAAGCCGATCTCGCTGGGCGGCTCGCTGGGCCGTCGCGAAGCGACCGGCCGCGGTGTGTTCGTCACCGGCCGTGAAGCGGCTGCCAAGCGCGGCGTGGCCATTGCCGGCGCACGCATCGCCATC
>DATMSN010000689.1:0-2239 GCA_035565375.1 Duganella sp.
CCGCCGGTGGCCGCCAAGCTCAATGCGGACGCCGTGCTGCCGCCCGCCGACGCCAGGCCGATGACGGCCACCACCGAGCGCGTGGTGGCGATCGGCACCTCCACCGGCGGCACCCAGGCGCTGGAGGAGGTGCTGACATCGTTGCCGCGCGTGTGTCCCGGCATCGTGGTGGTGCAGCACATGCCGGAGAAATTCACCGCCGCCTTCGCGGCGCGCCTCGACAGCGTGTGCCAGGTGCGGGTCAAGGAGGCGGCCAACAACGACCGCGTGCTGCAGGGGCAGGTGCTGATCGCGCCCGGCGGCAAGCACATGCTGCTGCGCCGCACCGGCGCCCAGTACTTCGTCGAGGTGGTCGACGGCCCGCTGGTCAACCGCCACCGGCCGTCGGTCGATGTGTTGTTCCGCTCCACGGCGCGCGCGGCCGGCGCCAACGCGCTGGGCGTGATCATGACCGGCATGGGCGACGACGGCGCCGCCGGCCTGCTGGAGATGCTCAAGGCCGGCGCGCGCACCGTGGCGCAGGACGAGGCCAGCTGCGTGGTGTACGGCATGCCCAAGGAGGCCGTCAAGCGTGGCGGCGTCGAAAAAACAGTGGCACTCAATGCGATCTATCGCGAAATCCTGCAGCAGCTATCTTAATAAATCGCTTAATAAAGGAGATCATCATGCTTACAACCTTGACGGTCAGGACCAAGATCCTGGCATTGCTGGCGGTGGCCGTTCTGGCGCTTATGGTTGTGGTCTTCATCGCCTTCTCCGGCTTGAAGATGCAAGGAGAAAGGCTCAATGAACTGGGCAAGAACCGCATGCCGTCCGTGCAGGCGCTGCTGGTCATCAACGAGGCCCAGACCGCGCTGCGTTCATCGAGCCGCCAAATCGACGCGATGGGCATGTTCCCCGAAGACGCGAACGACATCGCCGCCGAGGTCAAACGCAAGCAGGAGGTGTGGAGCGCGGTCGATGCCGCCTGGAAGATCTACGACGCGTTGCCGCAGGAACCCGAGGAGGCCGACGTATGGAAGACCTTCGTCAAGCAGTGGGACACGTGGAAGACGCGCGATATGGCCATCACCGATATCGCGGCGCAGATCGCGCGCGCGGAGGTGGGCAAGCGCCGGGAACTGTTTGCGGCCCTGCACAAGACGCTGCTGGAAAACCGTCCCGCTTTCGCCGCCGCCGAGGAGAGCCTGAACAAGCTGGTGGCGCTGAACGTGCAATACGGCGAGAACGACGTCAAACAGGCCGACGCCTCGTCGGCCAAGGCGATGAACAGCATGTACACCAGCGCCGGCGTGGCGCTGGCGCTGCTGCTGGCGATCGGCTTTTTCATCCTGCACGGCATCATGCGCCAGCTCGGCGGCGATCCCTCCTACGCGGCGGAGATCGTGCGCAAGGTGGCGGACGGCGACCTCAGTGCCGAGGTGCTGCTCAAGGCGGGCGACACCGTCAGCCTGCTGGCGGCGATGAAGGGCATGATCGACAAGCTCTCGCAGGTGGTGCAGGACGTGAACAACGGCGCCGAATCGCTGGCCAGCGCCTCCGAGGAGGTCAGCGCGACGGCGCAGTCGCTGTCGCAGGCCGCCAGCGAGCAGGCCGCCGGCACCGAGGAGACCAGCGCCTCGGTCGAGCAGATGACGGCGTCGATCTCGCAGAACACCGAGAACGCCAAGGTCACCGACGGCATCGCCAGCAAGGCGGCCGTGGAGGCGGTGGAGGGCGGCGACGCGGTCAAGTCGACGGTGGCGGCGATGCAGCAGATCGCCAAGAAGATCAGCATCATCGACGATATCGCCTATCAGACCAACCTGCTGGCGCTGAACGCCGCGATCGAGGCGGCGCGCGCCGGCGAGCATGGCAAGGGCTTCGCGGTGGTGGCGGCCGAGGTGCGCAAGCTGGCCGAGCGCAGCCAGATCGCGGCGCAGGAAATCGAGCAGGTGGCCAGCAGCAGCGTCCAACTGGCGGAGAAGGCCGGTCAGCTGCTCGATGAAATGGTGCCCAACATCCGCCGCACCTCCAACCTGGTGCAGGAGATCACGGCGGCGTCGGAGGAGCAGTCGGCCGGCGTCGGCCAGATCAATTCGGCCATCACGCAATTGAGCCAGACCACGCAGCAGAACGCCTCCGCCTCCGAGCAGCTGGCCGCCACCGCCGAAGAGATGAGCGGCCAGGCCGAGCAACTGCAGGAGACGATGGCCTTCTTTAAATTGTCGGGGGGCGCGCGGCCGCTGCGGACGACGCG
>DATMSN010000690.1:0-5927 GCA_035565375.1 Duganella sp.
GGTCGGCGGCAAGGTCGAGCTGTCGTGGTGGGGCGGCGCCTATGCCACCGGCTACACGGTCAAGCGCGCCACCACCGCCGGCGGTCCGTACACCACGGTCGCCAGCGGCATCACCGACCTGCTGACCTTCACCGACAGCGGCATGGCCCCGGGCGCCTACTATTATGTCGTCACGGCGGCCACGCCGACCGGCGAGAGCGCGCCCTCCAACGAGGCCAGGGCCGACACCGCGCCGACCTTGCGGATCCGGGCGGGGGCGTTCAGCTTCAACGGCGTCGACGAGTACCTCGTCCTGCCAGCCGGCATCGCATCCGGCCTGGCCGACTTCACCATCGCCGTCAAGGTGTTCTGGAACGCGGCGCGCGACTGGGAACGGGTATTCGACTTCGGCAACGGCATGAGACAGTACCTGTTCATGACACCGCGCGCGGCGCGCGGCGGCCTGGCGTTCACCATCTCCAACAACGGCGGCTACGGCAGCCAGACGGTGTCGACGCCGACGCCGCTGGCCACGGGCCGGTGGGTGCACGTGGCGGTCACGCTATCGGGATCGACCGCGACCTTGTACGTCAACGGCGGCCAGGTCGGCACCAACACGGCGATGACGCGCGCGCCGTTCCGCCTGGACAGCACGGAGAGCAACTGGCTCGGCCGCTCGCAGTATCCGGCCGATCCTTACTTCAACGGCAAGGTGGATGATTTCCGCATTTACAACGGCGCCATGACGGCCGAGCAGGTCGCCGCGCTGGCGATCGCCTGACCTTGCTGTGGGGCGGACCGCCCCGGGCAAGCATGCGATCGCTCGCGATCCTCATCTGAGATCGAACGCGAAGCTTCTCTCGACCACCAGGCGGGGATCGAGGACGCCGTCGGGGCGCTTGTATTGCGACAGCGCAAACGCCCCCTTCGCTTTGAGATAAGTGAGCAGGTAGTCCCTGTTTTCCAGGTCTGGCCCGCCGCGTCGCTGGCTGGTATCCTGCGTCACCCCATCCTGTCGCCAATCGATCGTCGCGTCGGCCGCGCTGAACTTCATCACGTACGTCCCCCACAATCCGTAGTGCAAGGCCGCCGGCGGATATTGCGCCTGTGTGAACACTTCGGTGGCGACACCGACAAGATAAACGCACCCTTGAAACAGGCTGGCCGGCATGCGTTCCAGTTCACCATTGAAACCGTCCGGATCCGCGTCGGGGTCGGAGCGCGGGATGCACTGCTGCGGAAAGTAGGCCCTGGCGTTGCTCTTGGCGAGCCACCACAGGGCCATT
This sequence comes from Duganella sp., assembly GCA_035565375.1. Taxonomy (GTDB): domain Bacteria; phylum Pseudomonadota; class Gammaproteobacteria; order Burkholderiales; family Burkholderiaceae_D; genus Rugamonas. Next base: position 1,266 of record DATMSN010000690.1, read on the forward strand.
CCGTTGTCGCGCCCCGCCTTGGCATAGCCGGTGATCAGACGCGGGATACCCGAGCCGTTGCCGGCCTCGTCCGCAAGCGCGTACAGACGCGCGGCCTTGTCCCAGTCGGACGCCAAGCACAGGCCCTCGTCGTACATGGTGCCGGCCAACAGGAGCACGTCCCGCTGCTTCGCTTTCACGCCAACCTTGAGCGCGTCGACGGCTTCCTGGCAGCGTCCGGCGACGATCAAACTTCGAATCCGCGCGGTCGCGCCATCATCGGATTTAACATACTGGGGCGCGGCGCTTGCCGTTGCCGCGGCGAGCACGCAGATGATAAGTACGGTACGCTTAAACATGCATTCTCCACGAATCGACCCCGAACCAGGCCGTGCACATGTTATCAGAACCGCAGCGACCGTTGCCATCCGCGTCGCCGGCGACCGGGCCCGCACTTGATTTCCCCTGCCCTGTCCCGAACTAATAAGAGTTAGCCGAGCGAATCAACTACAATACGTGTCATAAGGGTTATCATCTGCATGACTGATCCGCTTTATTCACTCGCTTTTTCAATTTTATAAGACTCTTATTGCGCTATGCGTCGTCCATCTAAAGATTCATCCCATAAATTGTCTGTCGAAAGCCAGCGCCTCGTCACCTACGCACAGGCGGTCGGTCAAGCGGCCAGCCGGCTGGAGGAACGGTCGTGGGAACACAACCTCGATGCACAGCTCCAGAAACTGCTTAAAACCGGCCACCAGGACACCATCGATGCCACCCTCAACGCGCTGTTCAAGGAAGACTTGAACGCCTACGACGTGTTGATGGACGGTGTGGAGGCGGTCAGCGAGTCGAGCAGCATCACCATCGACACCGCCGACGGCGTGGCCAAGCAATACGACGTGCTGCTGGTGGCCGCGCCTATCCTGGCGTGGACCCGCTTCTCGATCGCCTCCGGCGCCATCCCGCCCGACATCCTGACCACCCTGTCGGCGCATTTCAGCGCCCACCTGCTGGCCGACGGCACGCGCATGGCGATGTCGCCGACCTTGTTCTCGATCGACCAGTTGCCGCGCAGCCACGTCGAGACCTACGGCAAGGTGCACAAGCTGGCGCAGGCCGCGATCAAGGGCACGGCGCTCAAGGCCGACACCAAGGTGCCGGAGACGGCGCCATTCCTGGCCGACACGCGCTACCTGCTGGCGGCGGTGGTCGCGCCGGCCGGCGCGCCGCTGTTCCGCTGGCAGATGCCCGCCAACCAGGGCAACTTCGCCAACGAGCGCGCCACCGCGCTGGAGCAGTGGCGCGAGCAGGTCACGCCGACGGTCACCCGTCTGCTGCCGGGCTGCGGCATCGAGTTGCTGCTGCCGGAGGCCTACTACATGGCGTGCCGCGAGGCGGACAAGCTGATCCGTCCGGTGTCGATCCGCGCCGCCGTGCACTACCTGACGCACACCCTGGCGGTCGAACCGTCGGAGCTGCGCGCGGTGATCGCCGGCTTCGGCGAGGAAAACGCCGACGGCCAGATCGACGAATACCGCGTGGCGTTCACGCAGCGCTCGACGCCGGACGTCATCTACGGCGTGGTGTGGCCGCTGTACGGCCAGGAGGACGAGGAAGGCACGCCGCCGGAAGGTCCGCTGCAGGGCGGTCCGGGTGGCGTGGTGCAAAAGCCGGTGACGCCGGTCGACGAGATCGTCGCCCATCTGAACGCGGCCGGCGTCACGCAGATCAAGAAGCACGCGGAGCGCTATGTGGCCGAGTTTTGCGACGATTGCGGCGCGCCGTTGTTCGCCGACCCGGTCGGCGAGCTGGCGCATGCCGAGATGCCGGAAGACGCGCCCAGCGGCACCGAGCATTTCCATTAAACGCAAATAACAAAGCCCCTCGCGGGGCTTTGTTATTTGCGCTGCTGTGGCTGCGACTGAGGCTGAGGCAGATAAATGATAACGGGCGGTGCCGGCTGCAACGCCTGCTGCGGCGGCGATGGCGGTTGCAGCAGCGCCGCTGCGGGTTGTAGTATCTGCACCAGCGTTATCCCCAAGCCGCCGAATCCGATAAATAAACCAATAAGGCTGGCGACCATCCACTTATGGGTGTCGGCCGACATTTTCTGCATCTCGGCACGCAACATCTCAATATCCGCCTTCGTTGCTAACGTCGGCAGAATCGCATTGTAATGCGCTTCAAGCGCGGAAAATCGCTCGCTGTCCATCCCATAAGCTTAGACCAAAATCCGCCGGCTACCAAGCCGAAAACGGGTGGCTAATCAGGTTTGAATTGAGGTAGCGCAGATCCTCCGTGACCTCTTCCGCCACCCACTCCGGCTTGTCAAACACCTGGTCTTCCGAGCCCAGCTCGATCTCCGCCACCACCAGCCCGGCGTTGGCGCCGAGGAACTCGTCGACTTCCCACACATTGCCGGCGAAGTCGATGCGGCGGCGGTATTTTTCGATCAGCGGCTGCTCGCACAAGCGGTCGAGCAACTCGGCCGCGTCGGCCATCGGGATCGGATACTCCCACTCGCCGCGCGTGGCGCCGACGTTGCGGCCCTTGATCGTCAGCACCGCCCGGTCGCCCTCGATGCGCACCCGCACCACGCGCTCCTTGTGCGACGACAGATAGCCCTGGCGGAAAAACACCGGCTCGCCAAGGGCCTTCCAGGCGTCGCCGCGCACCAGGAACTTGCGCTCGATCTCGACGCCCACGATCAGTAGTCGTCCAGCGACAGCAGGATCGGCTGCAGGATCGCCGCGCCCAGCGCCGCGCTGCGCGCGCCGTTCCAGCCCACGTGCGGATCGGGCAGGTCGGCGTTGTCCTTGAACGGCATCTCCAACGTCAGCGCCAGGCAGCCGAAGTGGTGGCCGACGTACTTGGACGCCAACGTCAGCATGTCTTCCTTGTACTTGCTGGCCGCGTAGCCGACCTTGTCCTGGAAATCCGGGCTGGCGTTCTTGTAGCGGTCGATGAAGGCCTGCTGCTTGGCGCGGCGCTCGTCGCTGAAATTCTCCAGCATCTCGTTACCGGCCACGAAGTTGTACGGCAGCGCCTCGTCGCCGTGGATGTCGAAGAACATGTCGATGCCCGTCTCGTGCATCTTCTGCTTCACGTACAGCACTTCGGGGCTGCGCTCGACGGATGGCGTCATCCACTCGCGATTGAGGTTGGCGCCGGCGGCGTTGGTGCGCAGGTTGCCGCGCACCGAACCGTCCGGGTTCATGTTCGGCACGATGTAGAACACGCAGCGTTGCAGCAGCTTGCGGGCGATCGGATTCGAATCGTCCAGCAGCGTATCGATCAGGCCTTCGATGAACCATTCGGCCATCGACTCGCCCGGATGCTGGCGCGCGATGAACCAGATTTTCCTTTCCGCTTCCGGCTTGCCGATGACGACCAGGTTCATGTCGCGGCCGTCGACGGTGCTGCCCAGGTCGAGCACGCGCGCCAGCGGGTTCTCGGCCACCTCGCCCAGCAGGCGCAGATGGCGCTCGAACGAATACGGCTCGAAGTAGGCGTAGTAGACGCTGTCGAGGTCCGGCGTGTGGCGGATCGTCATGACGGCGCCGTCGAAGGTGGTCGGCACGCGGAACCAGGTTTCGCCGTCGTAGCTGGCCGCGGCCTGGTAGTCCTCGTAGCCCTTGGCGTAGGTCGCCTGGCCGGCGTTGAGGAAGCGCATCGTGACCTGCTGGCCGCGCGCGCCCTGCAGGCGGAAGTGGAACCACTGGTGGATGTCCGCGTGCGAGTCCTTGCGCAAATTCAGTTCGATGGTGGCGGCGCTGTCGGCGCGCAGCACCTCGATGGCGCCGGAGTCGAAGTTGTGGCTGATTTTGATAGTCATGTCGATCCAATAGGTGAATACCGATAACGCTATTTTACCAGCCGGGCCGCGCTACCGTTCGGCCGGCGCCGCTTGCAACATGCTGCCTTCGCGCTGGTAGCGCACGTGCCAGGACAGGGCCTTTTCCAGCACATGCGGCGTCTGGCCGCCGCCCGCCAGCGCCTCCGCCAGGTAGGCGCGCAACTGCGGTCGGTAGGCCGGATCGGCGCAGCGCTCGATGATCAACGGCGCGCGCTCGCGCGGCGCCAGCCCGCGCAGGTCGGCCAGGCCCCATTCGGTCACCAGCACGTCGACATCGTGCTCGGTGTGGTCGACGTGCGACACCATCGGCACCACGCTGGAGATGGCGCCGTCCTTGGCCACCGATTTGCTCACGAAGATGGACAACTGGCCGTTGCGCGCGTAGTCGCCCGAGCCGCCGATGCCGTTCATCATGTGGGTGCCGCCGACGTGGGTGGAGTTGACGTTGCCGTAGATGTCGAACTCCAGCGCCGTGTTGAGCGCGATGATGCCGAGCCGCCGCACCACCTCCGGATGGTTGCTGATCTCCTGCGGACGCAGCACGATGCGGTCGCGGTAACGCTCGATGTTGTCGATGAAGCGCCGGTGCGTGGCCGCCGTCAAGGTGATCGACGACGCCGACGCCATCGACAGCTGGCCCGAATCGAGCAGCGCCACGGCGCTGTCCTGCAGCACCTCCGAATACATGGTCAGGTCGCGGAACGACGAGCCGGTCAGGCCGTGCAGCACGGCGTTGGCGATGGTGCCGATGCCGGCCTGCAGCGGCCGCAGCTCCGGCCCCATGCGCCCGGACGCCACCTCCCCCTCCAGGAAGGCGACCACGT
>DATMSN010000691.1:0-7846 GCA_035565375.1 Duganella sp.
GTGCGGTTCTTCGTTTGCCGGCGCCCCCCCGGGCGCCGGCTTTTTTTTGCACGACCTTGTGTTTATACTAGAACGCGATTGGGGGCGAATTCATCGGACAGGGGCTGCATGCGCAAGATATTGATCGCGGAGGATGACCAGAAGGCCGGCACGCTGCTGAAAACCTATCTGGAAAAACACCAGTACGAGGTGACCCTCGCGCAGGATGGCCTGAGCTTTCAATCCGAGTTCGCGCGCCTGGCCGACCAGCTGTCGCTGGTGATCCTGGACGTGATGCTGCCCGATACCGACGGCTTCGCGCTGTGCAAAGTGGTGCGGCGCCGTTCCAACGTGCCGGTCATCATGCTGACCGCCAGCGCCGACGAAGCGGACCGCATCGTCGGCCTCGAACTGGGCGCGGACGATTACATCGCCAAACCCTACAGCCCGCGCGAGCTGCTGGCGCGGATCAAGGCCATCTTGCGCCGCGCCGGCTTCGACACCCAGAGCGCGCCGCGCTATTACCGTTTCGTCGGCTTCACGCTCGATCTGCTGGAGCGCATCGTCACCGATAGCGCCGGGGCGGCGGTGCCGCTGACCGGACTCGATTACCAACTGCTGAAGTACTTCGTCGAGCACCCGGGCGATATCCTCGACCGCGGCGTGCTGTCCGAACAAACCCGTGGCCGCGACGCCGGCCCGCTGGACCGCTCGCTGGACGTCCAGATCAGCAAGCTGCGGTTGCGCCTCAATGACGACGGCAAGCAGCCGTCGTTGATCAAGACGGTGCGCGGCGCCGGCTATGTGTTCTCGGCCGATGTGTCGGTGTCGCCGGCGTGAGCCGGCCGGCATGCTGCGCGGCGCCTTGCTGGTTTGCTGCCTGTGGCTGGTGCACCTGGTCGCGGCGGGCGCCGTGCCGCACACGCTCAACTTCGAGCAACTGAGCGTCAAGGACGGCCTGGCGCAGGAAACCGTCACCGCCATCGTGCAGGACCAGCAGGGCTTCATGTGGTTCGGCAGCCAGCATGGCCTGAGCCGCTACGACGGCTATCGCGTCACCGTCTATCGCACCATTCCCAACGACCCGCGCAGCCTGGCCGACAACTGGGTGCAGGTGCTCCACGTCGACAAGAAGAACCGTTTATGGATAGGCACGCGCGGCGGCCTGCAGCGCTTCGATCCCGCCAGCGGCGATTTCACGCGCTTTCCCGCCGCGCCGGATGGTCCCGAGCGCGCGGGGAGGCGGCAGGTGCGGGCCATTATCAGCGATGGCTATGGACAGCTCTGGCTGGGCACCAGCGACGGCGTGCATCACTTCGATCCGGAGTCGGGACGCTACACGGTGCTGCGCCACGATCCCGCCGATTCCGCCAGCCTGGCCAACGACCAGGTCAACGCGCTGGCGCTGGACGCGGAAGGCGCGCTGTGGGTGGGCCTCAAGCAGGGACTGGACCGCCTGCCCGCCGGCGCCACCGGCTTCCAGCACTTCCGCGTCGACACCGCCGCCAGGCCGAACGCGCCGCTCAACGAGGTGCAGCAGCTGCGCATCGACCAGCGTCAGGTCTTGTGGCTGGTGACGATGGATGGACTGGTCAGCTGGCGGCTGGGCGTGCCCGGCATGCCGCGCCACGTGTTCGGCCCGGCCGACGGCCTGGCGCCCGGACTGGTGACGGCGCTGGCGCAGGACCGCGACAACACGCTGTGGCTGGGCACCAACACCAACGGCCTGCATCGCTGGGACGAGGAACGGCGGCGCTTCGTCGCGATCCCGGCCGACCCGCACCAGGGCGCCAGCAAGGAGGTATCGAGCCTGTTCCAGGACCATAGCGGCACGCTGTGGGTCGGAAGCTGGACCGCCGGCGTGCGCCGGGCCGACCTGGCCAGCGGTGGTTTCAGCCGCTATTTCCACATCCCCGGCGATCCGCGCACGCTGCACGACAACCGTGTCTACGGCATCAGCGGCGACGGCCGGGGCGGATTGCTGTTGGCCGGCATGGGCGGCATCGACCGGCTCGATCCGGCCACCGGCAACGTCACCCGCCTGCGTGGCGACGCCCGGCTGGAACGCCACATGCACAACAAGGAGATCGTGCTGGCGGTCCACCGCGACGCGCGCGGCGTCACCTGGATAGGCAGCAGCGCCGAACTGGGACGCTTCGATCCCGAACGCGGCACCTACGCGGCGCACGGCTTCAGCAGCCCCGACCCCAACAGCGGCTCGATCACCCACATCACCGGCGACCGCGCCGGCAATCTGTGGGTGGGCAGCCGTGGCGGCCTGCATCGCATCGACGGCGCCGGTGGGCCGGACCGCAGCTTCCGCCACGATGGCCGCGACAAGGCGAGCCTGAGCGACGACTGGGTGCGCATGACGGCGGAGGATGCCGACGGCGCCATCTGGGTCGCCACCGACAACGGCCTCAATCTGCTGGCGCCGGACGGCGGCGGCTTTCGTCATTTCCATCACGACCGCGCGGATATCAGCAGCATCAGCAGCGACCGCGCGCAGTCGCTGTTCGTCGACCGGCAAGGCACGCTGTGGGTGGGCACCAACGGCGGCTTGAACCGCGTGGTGCGCGGCGCCGGCGGCGCCATCGGCTTCCGCCGCTACACCACGCGCGAGGGACTGGCGGACGACTCCATCGGCGCCATTCTGCAAGCCGACGACGGCGCGCTGTGGCTCAGCACCGCCACCGGCATCTCGCGGATGGACACGCGCGCCGGCACGTTCAGGAATTACTCGGCCCGCGACGGCATGATCGAGGGCTTTTACTTTTCCGGCTCCGCCTACCGGGAGCGCGACGGCACCATGTACTTCGGTGGCGTCAACGGCCTGACGGTGTTCCACCCGGCGGCCATCCGCGACAATCCCTATCCGCCGCCCGCCGTGGTCACGTCCATGCAGGCCGGCGGCAAGCCGCTGCCGATCGGCGCCGCCGGACCGCGCCTGGCCCACGACGCCGCCGCGCTGACCTTCGAGTTCGCGGCGCTGCACTACAGCGATCCCCAGCGCAACCGCTTCAGCTACCGGCTGAAAGGGTATGACCGCGACTGGACCGGCAGCGACGCCAGCAAGCGCATGGCCACCTACACCAATCTCGATCCCGGCCACTACGAGTTCCAGGTGCGGGCGGCGAACAAGGACGGCGTCTGGGGCCAGCCATCGCCGCCGCTGGCCTTCGAGATCGCGCCGCCGTACTGGCAGCGCTGGTGGTTCCGGCTGGCGGTGGCGCTGTCCTTGCTGATGCTGGTATGGGGCGGCCATCGCGCACGGGAGCGCATGCACTCGCGGCGGCGGCGCGAGCTGGAGGTGCAGGTAGGCACACGCACGCGCGAACTGGAACAGGCCCAGACCCGCTTGCAGGGGTACGTGGAGGACCGCGAACGGCTGTTCGTCGCGATCTCGCATGATTTGCGCACACCGATCACGCGGCTAAAGCTGCGCTCCGAACTGCTGGACGACGACGCCGTCCGCGAGGAGTTCCACGACGATCTGGATGATCTGGACATGATGGTCAAGAGCGCGCTGCAAACCGTCAGGGACAGCGACATCCACGAAAACGTCACCGCCGTGCGGCTGGACGCGCTGATCGGCCGCATGCTGCGCGGCGCCCAACTGGCCGGCCACCAGATCGGCTTCACGCCGGCCGGACTGGCGGTGCGGGCCAAGCCGCTGGCGCTCAAGCGCGCGATCGGCAACCTGCTCGACAATGCGCTGTTTTACGGCGGCAGCGCCGATATCGCCACCGTGGAGCGCGACGGCGCGGTGCACATCCAGATCCGCGACCACGGTCCCGGCGTGCCGCCGGAGGCGCTGGAGCGATTGTTCGACGCGCACCTGCGGCTCGATCACGGCCGGTCCCGCAACGAGGGCGGCCTGGGACTGGGGCTGGGCATCGCGCGCGGCATCGTTGAAGCCAACGGCGGCACGCTGGTGCTGGAAAACCATGCCGAAGGTGGCTTGATCGCCACGATCATCCTCCCGGGCGCCACTAATTCGTAATGAATTGTGAGCTTGCCCGCCGCGCGCGCACGCGTTCTTGGGGTGTGCGGACCGCTTGTGTAAAGAAGCGTAAGCGCGCCGCCGCCGATTCCGGCGATTCTTCATTGTAATCAAAGGCTTGCGGTGTTGGGGCTGCGACGTTGCGGGGGGCGCCGGGTGCATGCTAGTGTCTGTCTCTCCTGATCAGAAAAACATCGTCCATGCCTGTTGCCCACCCCGTGCTGCCGCGCCAACGCATCATCGCCATCGATGCCCTGCGTGGCCTGACCTTTTTTGTCATGCTGTTCGTGAACTGCCTGTCCGGCGCCAACGGTGTCCCGTATGGCATCCAGCATATGGCCGCCAATGTCGACGGCATGAGCCTGGCCGACGTGGTGTTCCCGGCGTTCCTGTTCGTGGTCGGCACGTCGATTCCTTTGAGCCTGAATCACCGGTTGGCGGTGCAGGGCGGCATGCGCCAAACCTTGTGGCAGATCGCCACGCGCGCCTTCGGCCTTATCGTCATCGGCCTGTTCATGGTCAACACGGAAGAGGGCTACAACGAGGCGGCCATGGGCATCTCCATCCAGCTGTGGGCCCTGTGTTTCTACGTGGCGGCCTTGCTGGTCTGGGGCACGCGCAGCAACCGCTGGCTGCGCTGGCTGGGCGCGGCGGTGATCGTGGCGCTGGCGCTGGCCTATCGCGGCGGTCCCGATGGACGGGATTGGATGCAGACTTCGTGGTGGGGCATCCTCGGTTGCATAGGCTGGGCGTATCTGGTTTCCAGCATCGTCTATCTGGCCGGGCGCGGACGCATGGCCGTGTTGGCGCTGGCGGCGGCAGGCTGCGTGTCGTGGTTCATGTTCAGCCAGGCGGCCGGCGGCAACGGCGTGATCGCCATGCACGCGACGCACACGTCCATCGTCTTGTGCGGCGCCATATGCGTGCTGCTGCTGTTCGATGGCGCGCGGCGTGCCGGCGCGCCACAACGGCTGGCGGCGGGTGTCGTGCTGACGCTGGTGCTGATCGTGGCCGCCTGGCTGCTGCACCACCTTTACCCGATCTCCAAAATCGGCGCGACGCCGCCGTGGGCGCTGTATTGCGCGGCGCTGTGCAGCGGCCTGTTCGTGCTGCTGTACTGGCTGATCGAGATGCGCAAGGTGGTGCGCTGGACCGCGCTGGTGCAGCCGGCGGCGGCCAATCCCCTGGTGACCTATCTGCTGCCGGTGATACTGGCCACGCTGATGGGCCACCTGCATCTGCGCTGGTGGCCGGTGCTGATGCACGGCGCTGTGGCCATCGCCTTCGCGCTGCTGTTCTCCGTTGTGGTCGTGGCGGTGGTGGCGGTTTTAAATACCTATAACTTCAAACTGAAACTCTGAGATGTCGAACTCCGCTTCCCCACGCTATCTGGCATTGGACGTTTTCCGCGGCCTGACGCTGGCACTGATGATCATCGTGAACACCCCCGGCGGCGAGAGCAGCTATGGGCCGCTGGAACACGCCGCCTGGCACGGCTTCACGCTGACCGATCTGGTGTTCCCATCCTTTCTGTTCGTGGTGGGCGCCGCCGTGAGCCTGAGCATGAAGAAGTTCGCCGGCCACGGCGAGGCCTACTTCCTCAAGCGCGTGGTCAGGCGCGGCGCGCTCATTTTCCTGTGCGGCTATCTGCTGTACTGGTTCCCGTTCTTCAATCCGGACTTCACCCTGGCGCCGATTTCCGGCACCCGCGTCATGGGCGTGTTGCAGCGCATAGGCCTGTGCTATCTGTTTGCCGCGCTGATTGTGCGCTATGGCGGCTTGCGCGGCGCGGCGGTGTTCAGCGTGGCCGCTTTGCTGGGCTACTGGTGGATGCTGGCGTCCTTCGGCGACTACACGCTGGGCGGCAATGCGGCGCTCAAGCTGGACCTGGCCGTGCTGGGCGCGCCGCATATGTATCGCGGCGAGGGCATCGCCTTCGATCCGGAGGGAATACTCAGCACCTTGCCGTCCATCGTCAATGTGCTGGCCGGTTACGCGGCGGCCGTCTGGCTGCAGCGCAAAGGCCCCGGCGTTCGCACCGTCGCGACGCTGGCGGCGGCGGGCGCCGCATGCCTGTTGCTGGCCTACGGATGGGACGCGCTGCTACCGATTAACAAGAAGCTGTGGACCGGCAGCTTCGTGGTCTGCACCGTGGGCTGGGATCTGATCATTCTCGCCGTTCTCGTGGCCGTGATCGACATGGCCGGAGCGCGCTTCGGCACCTACTTCTTCGAGGTGTTCGGCAAGAACACGCTGTTCATCTACCTGCTGGCCGACGTGGCGGTCATTGTGCTGGCGCGCCTGCAGGTGGGCGGCGACACGCTGTACCGCTGGCTGTATCAAACCGTGTTCCTGTCGTGGTCATCGCCGTACAACGCCTCCTTGCTGTTCGCGGTGACGTTCATGCTGGCGTGCTGGCTGGTGGCCTATGCGATGGATCGCCGAAAAATCTACATCAAACTCTGAGGATATCATGCGTACACGTTTATCTTGCCTGGCCGTCGCCGCCACTTTGCTGGCCGTCGGCGCGCAGGCGGCCGAAGTGGGTTCCTACTACACCGGCTGGAGCGTGGGAAAGGGCTTCCGCCTCAGGCAGCTGGACCGCGCCGGCGGGGCGGCCGGCTTCACCTATCTGGTGTACGCCTTTGAAAACGTCTACAAGATGGCGGACGGCGGCGTGCGCTGCGACAGCGGGCGCGATATCGAAGACACCGCCAACGGCATGAACGCGACGCTCGATTACGCGCGCCGCTTCAGCGCCGATGAATCGGTCGCCGGCAGCGCCGACAAGGAGGACCAGCCGCTGGCCGGCAATTTCAACCAGCTGGCGCAACTGAAAAAACGCCATCCGAAACTGAAGGTGCTGGTCGCGCTGGGCGGCGGCGAGTGGTCGCACCACTTCCCGGCCGGCGCGGCCACGCCGGCGCTGCGCGCCGCGCTGGTCTCGTCCTGTATCGATCTTTACCTGCGTGGCAATCTGCCCAAGCTGGACGGACATGGCGGCGCCGGCGCGGCCGCCGGCGTATTCGATGGCATCGATCTGGATTGGGAACATCCGGGACCGAACGACAAGGCCAACTTCACGCTGCTGCTGGAGGAGTTCCGCCGCCAGCTCGATGCGCTGGGCAAGACCAACGGCAAGCACTATTTGCTCACCGCCGCCGTCAACAGCACCGACGATAAGATGCGCCACACCGATCCCGCGGCCTACAGCCGTTCGCTGGACTGGATCAACCTGATGACCTACGATTTCCACGGCGCCTGGAGCAAGCGGGGACCGACCGGTTTCCAGTCCAATCTGTACACCGATCCGGCCAGCGGCGACGATAGCCCGCGCAGCGTGGAGGCGGGCGTCAAGCGCTTCACCAAGGCTGGCGTGCCGGCCTCCAAGATCGTCGTCGGCGTGCCGTTCTACGCGCGCGGCTGGCGCGGCGTCGGCCCCGCCAACAACGGCCTGTATCAGCCGGCGACCGGCGCCGCCCAGGGCTTCGAGGAAGGCGCGGAACAATACTCGAGCATCGCGGCGCGCGGCCTGACCACCTTCTATCATCCGGTCACCAAACAGCTGTGGACCTACGACCAGGGCACCTTCTGGACTTACGACGATCCGCGCGTGATCCGGGAAAAAGCGGACTACGTGCGCGCGCAAGGGTTGCGCGGCTTGATGTCGTGGTCGCTGGATCAGGATGATGCCGCCTTCTCGCTGTCGCGCGCGATGCAGGAAGTGCGAAAGTGAAATTGCGGTATGTCGCCGCCGGCGTGTGCGTTAGCGCCGTCGTCGCGGCGGTGGGCGGCATGCTGGGAAAATTAGGGCCGTTGAGTGGATTGGGCGCGCCGGCCACCGCGCCGGACGGGCTGCCGGCG
>DATMSN010000692.1:0-1863 GCA_035565375.1 Duganella sp.
GACGGCACCGGCCACGCCGGCTCGGCGAACACCGGCAGCCGCCGCGGCGCCATATCCATCATGTGGCGCCATTTGCCATCCGCCAGCCCGTTGTATTCGGCGGTGTCGGCGACGATGGCCTGATGCGCCGCCTTTGCCTCCGCCACATACCGCTCGGCGCGCGTACCGTCGTTATCTTGCAGGCCGGCCAGCTCCAGCTTCAGGATGCGGGCATTCAGATTGGCGCTGGCGCGTACCGGATACAGCACCAGTTCAAAAAACGCATCCCTGCGGTCGGCCGGCATCGCCTGCGCCAGCGCCTCGGCGCGCGCGGTGATCGCCGCGTACCGGTCGAGACGCCGCCGCGCCTCGTCGCCGCCCGATCGCAGATACGCGGTCGGCCGGTTGGGCGTGGTCGGCTCGGTCTGTCCGAAGCCCATGAACTCGGGCCGCCGCTCCCACGCCAGCGCGTAGTATTCCATCAGGATGCCGGTGATTTCCCTGGCCCGGTCCGCATCGAACTGGCGCGTCAGCCAATCTTGCAAGTGCTTGCCGGGCGCCTGGTCCAGCAAGTTGTTGTCGAAGGCCAGGTCGAGGAAGTACTGGCTCAGATATTCAAGCGGCTTGATATCGCCGACATTCGCCACCCACAGCCTGCGGGCGCCGGTGTGGCGGGCGCGCTCGAGCTGCTCGCGCACCAAGGAAGGATGCGTGGTCCCCAGCCACAGATAATCGTGCGGCCGGCCCCAATACGACAAATGATAGTAAAGACCGGCGCCGCCGCTGCGTCGCGCCTCGGTGGCGGTGCCGAGCTGGCTGATGTAGCCGTAGTTGTCGTCCGGCCAGATCAGGCTGATGTCGTCCGGCACCTTGAGCCCGGCCTTGTAGATATCGAGCACCTCCTTGTACAAGGTGAGCACTTGCGGAATCTGTTCCGGCGGGCGGCGCTGCGCCTTGGACAGCAGACCGCGCTGGATCTCGATGACCCGCTCGACGCCGTCGCGCGCCTCGGGGATGGTCTTGGCGCCTTCCATCGCGCTATCGTGCACGCCGCGCAAGCCGACCGACATCAGCGTCTCAAAGCCTTTGACCTGCTGGACGCGCTCGTCCCAGTACGAGATCATGCGGTCGCGGTTGGTGAAGAAGTTGAACGGCCCGTTCGTCTTCGGATCCCATTCGCGCACGTTGTTGCGCATCATCGGCTCGGCGTGCGAGGTGCCGACCACGATCGCATAATCGCGCGCCATTTCCGGGTTGCCGGCGATTTGATAGAAAGGCTTGGTCGAGTCGTGCATCGCCGGCCACAACGTGTTGGCCTTCAAGCGCCACATCAACTCGTAGATGCGTGCGTAGGTGGGTGGGCCGATGTCGCCGGTCTTCGGATCGTAGGTCTTCGCCGCCCAAGGCTGCAAGCCCCAATCCTCGTCGTTGAGGAAGATGCCGCGATATCGCACCGATGGCGCGCGCGAAAACAGCGGCGCGTCGGCGACGGCCACGCGCGACTGGCGGCGCGGCGTGACGTCCGCCCACCATTCCCATGCCGAGACGCCAAGCTCGCGCGTCAGGTCGACCACGCCATAGACGGCGCCGCGCGCGTCGGAACCCGCGACCAACAGATAGTTCTGTTTTTTGGACCGGACGACCAATCGCTTGTGCCGTTCCCACTCGCCGCGCAACGCGGTCAGATCGAGGCCGTCGCGCCTGGCCAACTGGCGCAGCAACGGCGTATCGTAGGCGCCGATGATCACGCAGGTCTTGCCGCAATCCCGCAAGCGCGACGAGATGCGCGGCGCCTGGCCGCTCAGCGCGCGCAGATCGCGGCCCAGCAATCGGGCCGCCAGCGCGTAGGTCTTTTGGTCGGCGTGGACGATGGCGGCCACCGGA
>DATMSN010000693.1:0-4005 GCA_035565375.1 Duganella sp.
CGTCTGCGCCTTGGCCGACGACGTCGCGCCGGCCCCCTGGGCCGCGTGCGCGCTGACGCCGGCGAACACCAGCAACCAAAGCATGCAAAGGCGCTGGAACGTAGAACCTGTTAATTTCATGTTGCCCTTCCAATGATGAAACCGGCGCCGGGGCTTACGCGCGGCGCCGTGGTGATACAGATGATACCAATCAATTACTTAAGCATGTATTACATTGTGGAGGGCTTTCATTTGAAGGCGTAACTGGCGCTGGCGAAGAAGCGGCGCCCGCGCGGATCCGTGTAGGTCGGATCATAGCCGGACAAGAAGAAGTACGCCTGGTTGGAGAACGGCGGCGCCTTGTCGAACAGGTTCTGGACCCCGGCGCGCAGCTTGAACGCCTTGCTCACCTGCCAGGCGCCCGACAGGTCCCACAGCGAGTACGAGCTGACGCGGTTGGGCGCCACCACCGTGCCGTCGTCGGTGTTGATGGCCGAGTTCTGGTCGTGGTAACCGCTCGAGAAGGTGTTCGACAGCGTGGCCGAATACGGCCCCTGGTCCCAGTCGAAGGTGATGGTGTGGCGCCAGCGCTGCACCACGCCGTCGGTGACGAAGCGTCCCAGGTTGCTGACATAGGGGTCGCCGACGTCGTTCTGGATCTTCGAGGTGAGCACGTAGGTGCCCGACAGGCGCCCGCCGAAATTGCCGGCCCAGGTCCGCACGCCGTTATAGTCGAGGATCACATCGATGCCCGAGGCCTTTTGCGCGCCGCGGTTTTCCTTGCGCAGCTCGATGTAGTCGATCGCGCCATCCTCGTCGCGGTGCACCAGGTTGCCGTACTTGGCCAGGTTGCCGAGGATGATGTCGTCGCCGATCTCGCTGATCAAGTCGGTGCGCTCGATGTTCCAGTAGTCGATCGTCATCGAGGCGTTCTTGCTCGGCTGGATCACCATGCCGGTCGAGAACTGGCGGCTGCGCTCGGGCTTGAGGTTGGCGTTCGAATAGCGGCGCGTGCTCCAGTTGTCGGCGCAATCGGCGAGGGTGGCGTCTTCCACGGCGCAGGCGACCGGATCGGGCAAGGTGGCGGTCTGGCTGTACAAAGTGGCGCGATACAGGTCGGTCATCGACGGCGCGCGGAAGCCGCGGCCGGCCGAGGCGCGGAACAGCATGGTCTTGGTCGGGGTGTAGCTGACGCCGACCTTCGGACTGGCCGCGCCGCCGACCACCTGGTAGTGGTCGTAGCGCGCCGACAGCTGCGCCTCCCACTGCTTGGTGAACGGCAGCAGCAGCTCGCCGTACACCGCCTTGACCTTGCGGCTGTTGCTGTTGGCACGCTCCTCCTCCGGCGCCGGATCGTTGTTGATGTTGTCGCTCAACAGCAGCGCCGACGGCGTGTAGCTGGTGCGTTCGCGCCGGTACTCGCCGCCGACGGCCAGCGCGGCGTCGCCGCCGGCCAGCGCGCCGATCGCGTGCGAGAGCTTGAAGTCGACCGAATCCATGGTGCCGCGCGCGCGCCGCGCCACGTCGTCGACCTGGATGCTGTTGAGCAGATCGACGCCGGCCTGGCTCGACGGCCCGAACGGATTGATCAAACCATCGGCGATCCCTTGCAGCATCTTGTCCTTCAACAGGTAGCCGTGGGTGTCGCGGTCCTTGATCTTGTTGACGCTGTGATTGACGCCGACGTCATAGTCCCAGCCGCTGGCGGTGCCGGTCAGGCCGACCACGTAGCGCTGGCTTTCGCTGGTCAACTCGGTGGCGCGGCGGCCCGCCTCGTTCATGCGCATGCGCAGGCCGACGGTGACCGGCGCGTCCGGATCGGCGTCCTCCTCCGGCGAGAGCGTGAAGCCGGCGAAGGCCGGGATCTTCTTGTAATCGATCTCGGCGTCGTCGGCGCGCGCGCCCGAGCCGATGTACCAGGTCTTCGAGCGGCTCAGCGCCACCTCGGCGTACAACTGGCTGTTCGGGGTGAGCTGCAACACGCCGCGCGTGAGCAGGTTGGTCTTGTCCGACTTGGGGAACAACTCGGTGTCGCGCATGTAATCGTAGGTGCAGGCGTCGATCCCGCCGATGCCGGCCGGCAGATACAGGTTGGCCGGCGCCGCGCACGTCGGCACCGACGGATTGATGGTGCGGTTGGTGATCGGCTTGCCGTTGATGAGGAAGTTCTGCGCCTGCAGCTCGTCGCGCTGGGCGCTGGAGAGGCGGATGTTGGCCGGCGAGGTGTAGCCCGACAGCAGGTGCGGCAGGCGCTCGGGCACCCGCAGGTCGCCGATGAAATCGCGCTGCGAGGTGCTCAGCGCGTTGGACTTCTGCACGTCGGCCACGGCGAACACGTTGAAGCCGTCCTTGGCCAGGTCGCCGAAACCGGCCGTGATGCTGGCCTTGCGCTTGCCGGCGCCGCCCTCCTCGGTCTTGAGGCCGTAGGCGTTCAGCTCCACGCCCTGGTAATCCTTGCGGGTGATGAAGTTGATCACGCCGCCGATGGCGTCGGTGCCGTACAGCGCCGAGGCGCCGTCGAGCAGCACCTCGACCCGCTGGATCGCGGCGGCCGGGATGTTATTCAGATCGACGCCGGTGTCGTCGCCGGGCGAGGCGAAGTTGGCCATGCGGCGGCCGTTGAGCAGCACCAGCGTCGACGAGGTGCCGATGCCACGCAGATTGGCGCTGTTGAAGCCGCGCTGGTCGCCGCCGACGTTGATGCTGGCGCCGTCGGTCAGGCCGCCGACGTTGGCCGACAGGCGCGCCAGGATTTCCGAGGCGGTCGTCACGCCCACCTTGTCGATCTCCTCGCGCGTGATGACCTGCACCGGCAGCGCGGTTTCCGACTCGATGCGCTTGATCGCCGAGCCGGTGATCTCCACCTTCGGCATCGGCTTGGCGGCGACGGCGTCGGCCGCCTCCTGCGCCAGCGCCGCGCCGGTGTGACCGAGGACACCGATCACCGCCCCCAGGCCAAGCGCGCGGCGCACCGAGCGCGCCATCGTGGAAATTCGCATGCCGTGCAATTCAGCCATAGTTTTCTCTCTGCGGGTGGTGATGTTATAAGTAAAGTTATATGTAAATAATTCCAATCAACTAACTGTACGCATATCGCGCGGAAAACTCAAGAAAGCGGCGCCCGATTCGCGCCGAACGATTTACTTTGTGAAAATAGTGCTACATACTCAATCGCTAAACCATGGCCGACGCCTGGCCCACGCCCCGCGTTGAACCGTCAACCTTCCCTGCCAGACCATCATGCACGCACAAAAACATCCCCTTTCCGGCCCCCACAGCAGCACCGCGTTCGAGCTGACCAGCCTCCATTTCGGCACCCCGGGCGCCGGCAAAAAGGTCTACATCCAGGCCTCGCTGCACGCCGACGAGGTGCCGGGCATGCTGGTGGCGCAGTTCCTGCGCAAGCGCCTGACCGCGCTGGAGGCGGCCGGCCAGATCGCCGGCGAGATCATCCTGGTGCCGGCGGCGAACCCGATCGGCCTGGCGCAGGCGATCCACGGCGCCGCCTTCGGCCGCTTCGACCTGACCACCGGCGTCAATTTCAACCGCAATTACAAGCACGTGTTCGACGACCTGAAAAAATCGCTGGACGGCCTGCTCGGCCAGGACGCGCAGGCCAATGTGCGCCTGATCCGCGAGCACGCGCGCGCCTCCATCGCCGAATGGCGCCCGTCCACCGACGCCGACACGCTCAAAAAAGCGCTGATGACGATGGCCGTCGACGCCGACATCGTGCTCGATCTGCACTGCGACAACGAGGCGGTGATGCACATCTACGCCGGCACGCCGCTGGCCGACGCCGTCGCGCCGCTGTCGGCGATCATGGGCGCGCACGCGCTGCTGCTGGCCTACCAGGCCGGCGGCGAACCGTTCGACGAGGCGTGCAGCCGCCTGTGGTGGGATCTGGAGCGCCACTTCGAAGGCAAATATCCGATCCCGCCGGCCTGCCTGTCGACCACCGTGGAGCTGCGCGGCGAAATGGAGGTGAGCTACCAGCTGGCCGAAAAGGACGCCGCCGGCCTGCTG
>DATMSN010000694.1:0-2546 GCA_035565375.1 Duganella sp.
CCCGGCCGCGCCCGAGTCGCGGTAGGCCAGGTCGGCCACCACCGGCGTGCCGCCGACGGCCGCGTCGTTCTCGATGGTGCTGATCTTGCCGTCCTCGTGGCGCAGGCGGCCGGAAAACAGCCCGACCGAGGTGTCGTAGACGCGGATCGACACCAGCTCGGGCGGCATCATCTCGGCGGCGACGATGTTGTCGACCTTGGCCTTGTCGAGGTCCCACAATGCCGACGGCAGGCTGGTTTGCAGCCGGGTCAGCACGCCCTGGCGCAAGCGCTGGCTGCTCACTTCGAGTTCGTGACCGAGGCTGTACTGCGCGTAGGTGCCGGAAATGCCCAGCACCAGGGTCACGATGACCACGAACAGCAGCGTCAGACGGCCTTGAATACCAGACATCGAACAACCTCCCCGACCACGTATTTGACGGCAACGCCCCAATGTACGGTATGGGCTGCATCTTGGCAAGAATTTGGGGCGGCGGCGGGGCAGACTTCGCCCGCGCGCAATGGTAATATTGTGCAACATGGCCAGTCGAGCAAATCAACCGACAATTACCGGAGGCAGTATGGCGGGCAATTATCATCAACTGGCGCTGGCCGAGGTGCGCCCCGGCATGGTGCTGTCGGACGTGCTGCTCGACGTCCAGGGCCATGTGCTGCTGCCGCAGGGCACGGTGCTGACCGACGCCACGCTGGCGCTGATGCCGCGCCACGGCATCGCGGTGCTGCCGATCGTGCGCGAGGACGTGGCGCCGGAGCAGGCGCAGGCGGCGCTGGCCCGGCATCAGGCGCGCATCGACCAATTGTTCCGCAAAAACGACGCCGACAGCGACAGCGACTGGGCCACCGCGCTGCTGCGCCGCTACGTCACCGATTTCCGGCTGAACCGGGCCGTCCCGCGGGAGCACCCCGAGCATGAGTAACACCCTCAGCTACGATGACGTCGTGCGCAACCTCGACGACCTGCCGTCGCTGCCGGCGGTGGTGATGGAATTGCTCAACAGCATAGACCAGGAGGATGTCGACATCTCGGTGCTGGCCAAGAAGGTGTCGCACGACCAGGCGCTGACGGCCAAGACCTTGCGGCTGGCCAACTCGTCGCTGTACGGGCTGCAGGTCAAGGTCACCACCATCCAGCAGGCGATCACCTACCTCGGCTTCCAGACCACGCGCAACCTGATCACGGCGGCCGCCGTCACCGGCTGCTTCGCCGAGGGGCATTGCCCCGGCTTCGACCACAAGGCGTTCTGGCGCCACTCGATCGCCACGGCCGCCTGCGCCAAGGTGCTGGCGCGGCAGATGCGCTTCAACCAGGATTACGCGTTCACGGCCGGCCTGCTGCACGACATCGGCCGACTGGTGCTGGTGGCGTGCTTCCCGAACCAATATTCGGAGACGCTGGCCTACCGCGAGCAACACGATTGTTATTTGCTGGAGGCCGAGCGCAAGGTGCTGGGCGTCGATCATGTCGACGCCGGCATGGCGCTGGCCGAACACTGGAATTTTTCCGATACGATGCGGCTGGCCATCGGCGGCCACCACGACCCGGAAGCGCCGGGCGCGGGCTTCCTTGCGGCCATCATTCATGTGGCCGACGCCATCGTCCACGCGCTCGACCTGGCGCAGGTGCGGGACGACCTGGTGCCGCCCGTGTCAACCGTGGCCTGGACCGCGCTGGGTCTCGATGAAGAAATCTATCTACAACTGTTCCGTGAAACCGAACTGCAATATGAAGAAATTTCGATGGTGCTGCTGAGCTAACGGACTGCCTGCACGAAAGGCTACCTGCCGGCCGGCTTGGGCGTGTGCAACGCTCAACCCGGGCGCGGCAAGTGCGGAAGCTGCGGGCGCATTAATGCCGCGCGTAGTTTCCGGCCTCGGCCTTTTCAGGACGCTCTTCTGGCTTCGGACGGCCCTGGGCGTCGGACAGGCGGTACTTGGTGCGGCGGTCGCCCATCAAATCGCGCAGGTCGCGGATGCTCATGCCGGTCACCTCGTGCATGCGGATCAGCAGCGAAGCGCCGACCGGCAAGCGGTGGTGACGGATTTTGCTGATGACCGGCGGAGCGACCTCCAGCAGGCGCGACAGCGCGGCGTCGTTTTTCAGTTGCATCTTGCCCAGCAGAATGTCGAGCAGATGGTTCGGGTTGTAGCTTTCTTGGGAAGCAAGAGCGTGATGTGCCATGATTTTCCTCGTTGGTTGGGTAAAGATATGGTGCTGGTTGGAACTTAAGGACAACTTAGAATTTATCAATTAAGTTGCCGCGCCGTTCCGCCCTCCTGAATTGCCTTTCGCGCAAGAGAATTCTATGCTTAAAGGGACTGCTCCAGCCGGCGCGCAGTGCGTGAAGATTGTTTGACATCAACCGCCGGCTAGAAAACTTAACAACTATACTATTTCATCACATGGGGCCGGAGGGTGTCGCACGCAAGAACCTGTAGGAAATTGTTACATGAAGCAAGTTCATGCAGGGGGCCGACCGCGACGCTGCCACTCGGCAACTGTGTCGCGGCCCGGGCAACATTGGCCGCGCGCCGGGGTGCGGCCGCCGC
>DATMSN010000695.1:0-2213 GCA_035565375.1 Duganella sp.
GGCCGGCGCGACCGCGATGCACGCCGCGCCCGCCGCGGAACCGCTGGCCAGCGTACTGTCGCAATGGGACCGGGATGAACACCCGGACCTGCGCAGCGTGCTGGTGATGCGCCACGACGCCATCATCGCCGAACGCTACTACAACGGCGAGACCGCCGACACGCTGCATGATATCCGCTCGGCCGGCAAGAGCGTCACGGCGCTGCTCGTGGGGGCTGCGATCGACCGCGCCAGCATCGCCGGCACAGATGTCCCAATCCGGAGATACTGGCCCGCAAGCAAGGGCACCGCCATCGGCGACGTCACTCTCGACAACGTGCTGACGATGCGATCGGGCCTGGATGCCTTCGATGCCGATCCCGCCTCGCCGGGCAACGAGGACAAGATGGACGAGGCCGCCGATCCGGCGGCCTTCGCGCTGGCCGTGCCGCGGCAAACCGCGCCCGGCACCCGCTACCGCTACAATTCCGTGACCGCCTACATCGCAGGCGTAACCGTCGAACAGGCCACCGGCACGACGATGGAGAATTTCGCGCGCGGGGTATTGTTCGCGCCGTTGGGCATCACACGCTGGCAATGGGAGCGCGACGCGGCGGGCCACACCAAAGGCCAAGGCAACTTATCGCTGCGCACGCGCGATCTGGCGCGCATCGGCCGGATGGTGCTGGACAAGGGCGTCTATCAAGGGCGCAGGGTGATCGGCGCGGCCTGGATCGACGCCATGCTGGCGCCGCGTGTCGACATCGGCGCGGACGACCGCTATGCCGACCACTACGGCTATTTCTGGTACGCCAAGACGCAGTCGGTGGGGGCGCGCAAGGTCCCCGTGCAATTCGCCTCCGGCAACGGCGGCAACAAGCTCTATCTGGTGCCGTCGCTGGACATGGTGGTGGTGGTCACGTCCAGCGCTTACGGCAAGGGCTACGGGCAGCTGCGCTCCGAAAACATCCTCAAGGCCGTTTTGGCCAACACGGTTGACGGGATACAGTCACCCGGCCTTCCGCTCCAACCTTGATTTTAAAACCAGCCATGCACAATTTTGAAAAGCGGCGTGACCGCTACAACCTCTTCGCGGCGTTCGAAAAGCCGCTCGTCAACGTCAGTTTCGACATGACGGTGCCGGACTTCCGTCCGTATTGCAAAGAACGCAAACTGCCGCCGTTCCACTTCTTCCTGTACTGCATCCTCAACTCGGTCAAGGAGATCGACAACTTCATGTACCGCATCCACGACGGCGAGGTCATCAAGATCGAGGAGTTCTGGGCCTCGTACACGGTGCTCAACCAGGACAACAATCTCAACTTCGCCTGTTTCGCCATGTCGACGGACCTGCGGGAATTCATCGCCCGCAGCCTGGAGGCCAAGGCCGTCGCCGAGGCCAGCGGCGCGATGATCAACTCGGCCAAGGAGCAATCCGAGCGCGAACAGAAGAACAACGTCCATATCACCTGCATGCCGTGGTTCAAGCTGACCTCGATCGAGCACCCGGTCTACCGGCACGGCGGCCACGACATCCCCTCGCTAGCCTGGGGCAAGTTCGGCGACGCCGCCGACGGCAAGATGACGGTGCCGTTCTCGGTGCAGGCGCACCACGGCTTTGTCGACGGCTACCACATCCACCTGCTGGCCGAAGCGATCGCCGCGCGCGTGGGCGGCATCATCCAGTAAACCACTCCGGGGTCAGGTCCACCATTGCTACACGAACGGGGCTGTTTGCGACAAAAATCCCCGGCCACACGCCGCTTCCGATGCGTTCGATCACGTATTCGCGCCGAACGGATCAGCCCGTGTAGCAATGGTGGACCTGACCCCGGAGTTGGCCTTGACCCCGGAGTTGGCCTCGTCGTTTATTGAGCCAGCAGCTCGGCGTAGCGCTCGATATCGACGTTGCCGCCGCTGATGATCACGCCCACACGCTTGCCCTGTAACTGATCCTTCATCGCCCGCGCTGCCGCCAGGCCCAGGCAGCCGGTCGGCTCCACCACGATCTTCATGCGCGCCGCAAAAAAGCGCATCTCGGCGCGCAGCTGCTCGTCGCCCACCGTCAAAATATCGTCCACGTCACGCTTGATGATCGGGAACGTCAGCTTGCCCAGATGCTGCGTCTGCGCGCCGTCGGCGATCGTCTTGGGCGTGTCGATGTGCACGATGGCGCCGCCGCGGAACGATTGCTGGCCGTCGTTGCCCGCCTCCGGCTCCACGCCATACAGCGT
>DATMSN010000696.1:0-2028 GCA_035565375.1 Duganella sp.
AAGCCCCGATTTGTAACAACAACTCCGGGGTCAGGTCCACCATTTCTACACGAGCTGGAGTGTAAGACCGACGAATCATCAGTTCCGGGCCAACAGTGCTGAGCCCGTGTAGAAATGGTGGACCTGACCCCGGAATGAAAAAAGCAGACCATCGGGTCTGCTTTGGGGGTGGCCGTTGTCGGGCGCTTAGCTGTCGAGGTGGGAGATCAGCAATCGGCGGTTGTCGGTCTCGCCGCTCTTGGCCTTTTGTTGCACCACCACGCGCGCGTTCTGCGTGTCGAGCGAGATGCCCACCGATAGGATGTCGATCAGCAGCAACTGCAAGATGCGCGAGATCATCGACAGGAACGTCGTGCTGTCCTCCGTGTGATCGACCGCCAGGCACACGCTGGCCTTCTTGGCCAGCGGCGAGTTGCTGGCGGTGATGGCGATCACGTCGGCCCCCGCCGCGCGCGCCGCGTCGACCGCTTCCAGCAAATCCGGCAGCTTGCCCGAGTTGGAAATGGCGATCACCACGTCGCCCGGATTGAGCAGCTCGGCCGCCAATGTCAGCAAATGCGAGTCGCCGTACGCCGACGTCGGTATGCGGAAGCGGAAGAACTTGTGCTGGCCGTCCAGCGCGACCACGCGCGAATTGCCCATCGCGTAAAACTCGACCCGCTTGGCCTTGGCCACCAGCGCGATCGCCTTGTCCAGCGAGCGTACGTCCAGCTGGTCGCGGAATTTCAGGATCGCCGAAACGGTATTGTCGATCACCTTGGCGCTCAGGTCGTGCGTGCTGTCGCTGACGCGCACCTGGCTGTGGCGCACCGGTATCGCGCCCGTCAGGCTACTGGCGAACTTCAGCTTGAAATCGGCCAGGCCCAGGAAACCGAGCGAGCGGCAGAAGCGGATCACCGTCGGCTGGCTCACCTCGGCCAGCCGCGCGATGTCGGCGATCGGTTCGTTCAGCACCAGGCGCGGCTGCTCCAGCACCAGTTGCGCCACGCGCTGCTCGGCCGGCGTGAGCTCGTGCTGCAGATGCTGCACGCGCTCCATCAGCGTGTTGGCGCCGCTGCGGCCGCGCAGGTGTTCGGACAAAATCGTCGCCACGCCGTAGAAGGCCGGATTCGGCGTGGTGATCACGTACGTCGGTATCTCCGACAGGTAGCTGGTGAAGCGGCCCTTGGCCTCGAAGCGCGAGCGGAACGGCGACGTGGCGAACCACTCGCCCATGCGCGGCACGATGCCGCCGCCGATGAACATGCCGCCGAACGCGCCCAGCGTGACGGCCAGGTTGGCGGTGGCGCCGCCCAGCATCGCGCAGAAGCATTCCAGCACCTCGAGGCACAACGGGTCCTTGTCGGTCAGCGCGCCGGCCATGATCTCCTGCGAGCTCAGGTCGCGCACCTGGCGGCCGTTGCGCTTGGCGATGGCGCGGTAGATGATCTCCATGCCGGGGCCGGAGATCAGCCGTTCGGTCGAGACGTGCGACCAAGTCTGCCACGCGTACTGCAGGATCGAATATTCGCGCTCGTCGGCCGGGGCGAAGTTGGTGTGGCCGCCCTCGGAGCCGAGCGTGACGAAGCCGTCGACGGTGGGGATCACGCCGGAGACCCCCAGGCCCGTGCCGGGTCCGAGCACGCCGATGACGGAGTTCGACGCCGGCTTGCCGCCGCCCACCTGCATCAAATCGGCCGGCTTGAGGCCCGGCAGCGACATCGCCAGCGCGGTGAAGTCGTTCACCACCAGCAGCGTGTGCAGGCCTAGCTCGCGGCGCACTTCGTCGGTGGAGAATTCCCAGTCGCGGTTGGTCATGCGCACATGGTCGCCGCTGACCGGATTGGCCACCGCCAGCGCGGCGTGGTTCAGGGTGATGTCGGCGTGGTCGGACAGGTACGAACGCAGCATGGCGACGATGTCGCTATAGTCGTCGCACTTGAGCACGCGCACGGCGCGGAATTCGCCCGGCGCCGTTTGCAAGGCGAAGCGCGCGTGCGTGGCGCCGATGTCGGCCAGCAGGCGCGGGCCGTCGGCGAACGCGGTGCG